>NZ_KV826358.1:135422-135801 GCF_001835895.1 Staphylococcus sp. HMSC034C12
TGTAACCAGTACCTTAAAATAGGGAAGTGGTTTGATAAGACAGTAAAGGACGCCTCAAATTAAGGCTACCTTAGAAAGCTGATACGTTAAGTTACCGTATTAGAAAAAACAAAAGCGAACTTATTAATCAATAAAAAGCTAACGCACTAAGTTAGTGCATTAGAAAACCGAAATGTCGGTTATCTAATTCTGAAAAGCCGTTTGTGGCTTCTCTGCGTAGTCAAAATGGCTACGCAGCTATTTCTTAACTAAATGGCGATTTATATAGATTATCTACGTACCTAAATTGAGTACGCAGCTTATATAATGATCTAGTAGTGAATTTTATTCCCAAAATATTGGGAATGAGAATGTAAACAATTTATAGATACTGTAAAAA
>NZ_KV826358.1:135901-165275 GCF_001835895.1 Staphylococcus sp. HMSC034C12
TACGTACATATAGAGTTTTTACTCTATCTCAACTACAATGGGGCTAACCTTAATTGGTTAGCTTCTTTTTTGCGTAAAAAAGCACTCTCAACTTAGCTTATGACGGACTAAGTGAGAGTGCAGATGAAAAGTAAGGAGTGAAACATTTTTATTATAATAGTATGGCTAAATAAAAATTAGTGTGTAATAATAATAATTGAGATTGTCTAACTGGCGACTCTTTCCTTTCCACTAAGTATTTCCTTTCCATTGAAAATACTGTATGTTTAGGCAATCTCGACACTTTAAAAGCTTTCAAATAGCATAATTCTTTAGGGGCATAAAGCCCCTTTTTGTATATGAAAAAAGCCTCACTAGTACATGACTAGTAAGACTAAGTTTCAATGAAAGCAATGTTAACTACGAGTTATTTTAACATACATCTACTTCACTTAATAGACATACATTTTACTATACACTGCCGTAACCATTCGTGACGGTAACTGCATGAATAATTCGTTCGGTCATGTATAAAAGGGAGTAGGAAAACACGACGCCCTTTATTGGTTGATCTAAGTAAGGAGTGAACGAAACGTTCCCCCCTTTATTCATGAGGTCGTGAAACACTACCCCATAGATGAGTGAACAAAACGTTCCCCCATGTGTCACAACTTGCGACGTTAGGGTAAGTGAATACAACAACCGCTTCGATACATAGACACATTTCCAATTTAAGCATATGTTAATACACGGGTGCAGTCCTAAATTAGGACTACACTCTATTAAAAAATTATATTGTTTACGTGATTAAATAGATAGGGTAGAAATAAGCAAAAGGACAGTAGGGGGAATAATATGGCTAATCGGTTGTTAAAAGTACATAAGATTAGAGCATTTTCAGTTTCTAAGCTAGAAAAGAAGATAAATAAAGTTAAATCGTATTGTAGTATAGATATTATTGAGATAAAGAGACAATCATATTTATTCTTAAATATTGCAGAAGTTTATTATAAAGAGAAAATATAAAAATTTAGTAACCAGCTTGTCGATTTAGCAATGTGGTTTAAAGGGGCTATGCTTCGCAGAATACCCTAAAAATCTTTAAAATTAAAATAATTATAAAGCGTTAGTAAAACTTTATAAAAAAAGCCTTTCTATTCTTGTATATAGATAAGGCTTTACTTTTTATATATGAATATTCCCTTTTGGGAAGCTATATTTCTTAGAGGATTTAGGTGGTATAAACGCTCTAGACATAGTTAACAATCCGACCTTACCGCAAAGCATCACAACTATAATAATAAGTTCAGTTATACCATGGTATTCGGAAGTAAAATTCATACTTAAACCCACTGTACCAAAAGCTGATACAACCTCGAACAATATTTTAATTAGTGGTACATTCGGATTAATAATAGTTAATAAGAAGGTAGTAGCTAAAATGAAAATTATAGAAATATTTACTGTTACAACAGATAGTTTAATATGTTTATCAGCTAAATCTCTATTGAACAAAGAAATGTTATTTTCTTTACGTATAGTATTTAATACATAAATAAAAACTATCGCAAACGTTGTTACTTTAATACCTCCAGCAGCACTGAGAGGGGCACCACCAATAAACATAAGCATCATTAATAATAAAGCAGTAGGAGTTTTAATATTGCCCATATCAATACTATTAAAACCAGCTGTTCTTGTCGTTACAGATTGGAATAAGGCATTACCTAATTTCTCAATCAATCCCATATTATTTAAAGTATTGGATTGTTCTAATAAAAAGAATAGTATAGTACCAAAAATAATTAAAATACAGGTAGTTGATAGAACTACTTTTGAATGAAATGAAAGTCTATTAATTTTTTTGCAGTTAATTAAATCAACAATTACAAAGTGACCTAATCCACCTAGAACTATTAAAAAAGTTATGGTGATGATGATGACTGGGTCGTTAGAAAAGTCTATTAGATTATTTTTGAATAAGGCAAAACCAGCATTATTAAAAGCTGATACAGCAGTAAATAAACTTAAGAATAAACCACGCCCAACTCCAAATTTAGGTATAAATGACAGACTTAAACATAATGCACCTATTAACTCTGTAAGAAAACTATAAATTGCTAAATGCTTAATTAGTTTTATAATCCCTCCAGCTTCATCTATATTCCATGTCACCATAATTAAAAATCTATTTTGCATTGAAACCTTTTTATTTAAGAATATAAATGCGAGCATTGTTACTGTCACAATACCAAGACCACCGATTTGTATTAACAGTAATATAACTATTTCTCCAAGTACGTTAAACTGAGATCCTATATCAGTTGGAGATAATCCAGTAACAGTAAATGCACTAGAAGCAATAAATAGAGCATCTATAAAATTTATAGGCTTTTTACCAGTATAGGGTAAATAAAGTAAAATAGCGCCTATAAGTGTTGTAGATAAAAAAAGCATTAGGTAAAAGTACAAAGATTTATTAGCTTTATTCATGATTTATACTCCAATAGTCAAATAGTCTATTTCAATAAACTGATAATATCATAGATAAAAAATAAAATATAATACCTACCATTCCGAAGGTGAAAAGATTTAATACATAATTACGATTTTTAACATACGGACAAGTAAATATAATTTTAAAGTGTCACTTTTGAAGTGGCGTTTTTTATTTTGAATACGTTTTGAATACGTTATTTAAAAAATAATAGCAATCTATAATAAAGTTGTATCTATAAAACACTGATATATCAACGTTTATAAACAGTTAGAAATACATATAAAAAGTACAAACTAAACCATGGGAATTGTTGGTTTGATTGTAGCTGGAACAACAGCTAAGTCTTTAACCGATTCCTACAACAGGAAATTAGATAAAACCAATCAAATTAACTTTATTTCTACAATGATGGCTGCGATGAGTGGATTTTTATTCTTAGCAGCAGATCCTATTAAAGAGGGTGGATTTTTAAGTGCATTTATGGGCACAAAAGGATTATTAACAGCCTTTATTTCAGCCTTTATTACCGTAATTGTTTATAATTTCTTTATTAAAAGAAATATTACAATAAAAATGCCTAAAGAAGTACCACCAAATATTTCCCAGGTATTTAAAGATATCTTCCCGTTGTCAGCGGTTATTATCATTATTTATGCATTAGATTTATTATCAAGAACATTTATTCATACAAATGTAGCGAACGCCGTATTAAAAATCTTTGAACCATTATTTACTGCGGCAGATGGCTGGATTGGTGTCACACTTATCTTCGGTGCTTTCGCATTCTTCTGGTTTGTAGGTATACATGGTCCATCTATTGTTGAACCAGCAATTGCTGCAATTACTTATGCAAATCTTGAAACAAACTTAAATTTGATTCAAGCAGGAGAACATGCAGATAAAATTATTACACCTGGTACACAAATGTTCGTTGCAACTATGGGGGGTACCGGTGCTACATTAGTCGTACCATTTATGTTTATGTGGTTAACTAAATCAAAAAGAAATAAAGCCATTGGTAGAGCATCGGTTGTACCAACATTCTTTGGAGTAAATGAACCAATTTTATTTGGTGCACCACTCGTATTAAATCCAGTATTTTTCATACCATTTATTTTTGCACCAATAGTAAACGTATGGATCTTTAAATTCTTTGTTGATGTACTTAAAATGAATAGTTTTAGCATCTTCTTACCATGGACGACACCAGGGCCTCTTGGTATTGTGATGGGTACAGGCTTTGCTTTTTGGTCATTTGTGTTAGCGATTGTATTAATCGTAGTTGACGTTATGATTTATTATCCATTTTTAAAAGTATATGATGAACAAATTCTTGAAGAAGAACGAGGCAATAAAGAAGTAAATAATGAATTAAAAGAAAAAGTATCAGCAAACTTTGATACGAAAAAAGCAGATGCAATTTTAGCAACTGCTGGTGCAAATGAAGCGATAACAACTGAACCAGCACCTTCCGATGAGGAAGTATCGGCTAAAGAGTCATCAAATTCAATTAACGAACAAACTAACGTTTTAGTCTTATGTGCCGGTGGCGGTACAAGTGGATTACTTGCAAATGCGTTAAACAAGGCTGCTGAAGAATATCAGGTACCTGTAAAAGCGGCAGCTGGTGGTTATGGTGCACATATGGATATTATGAAAGACTATCAATTAATTATTTTAGCGCCTCAAGTTGCTTCTAACTATGAAGATATAAAACAAGATACAGATCGATTAGGTATTAAATTAGCAAAAACTCAAGGTGTTGAATACATTAACTTAACTCGTGATGGCAAAGCAGCATTAGACTTCGTTCAACAACAATTTGAAAAATAATTAGGAGATGAAAGTATAATGAAAAAATTACCAGAAGATTTTATTTTCGGTGGTGCAACAGCAGCTTATCAAGCAGAAGGTGCGACTCAAACAGACGGAAAAGGTCGTGTAGCCTGGGACACTTATCTAGAAGAAAACTATTGGTATACAGCTGAACCTGCAAGTGACTTTTATCATAAATATCCAGTTGATTTAGAATTAAGTGAAAAATTTGGTGTTAATGGTATCCGTATATCTATCGCGTGGTCAAGAATTTTTCCAACAGGTTATGGAGAAGTTAATCAAAAAGGTGTAGAATTCTATCACAATTTATTTAAAGAGTGTCATAAACGACACGTTGAACCGTTTGTTACATTACATCATTTTGATACTCCAGAAACACTTCACAGTGATGGAGATTTCTTAAACCGTAAAACGATTGATTATTTTGTAGACTATGCAAAATTCTGCTTTGAAGAATTTACTGAAGTCAACTATTGGACTACTTTTAATGAAATTGGTCCTATTGGTGATGGCCAGTATTTAGTCGGTAAATTCCCACCAGGAATTAAATATGATTTTGCAAAAGTATTCCAATCTCATCATAATATGATGGTCGCACATGCAAAAGCAGTTAAATTATTTAAAGATAATGGATATAATGGGGAAATTGGAGTAGTTCATGCATTACCAACTAAGTATCCATATGATCCTTCAAATCCGGAAGATGTAAGAGCAGCAGAACTTGAAGATATTATTCATAATAAATTTATCTTAGATGCAACATATTTAGGAAAATATTCTCGTGAAACTATGGAAGGTGTACAACATATTCTTTCTGTCAATGGCGGTAAATTAGATATTACCGATGAAGATTATGCTACATTAGATGCTGCAAAAGATTTAAATGACTTCTTAGGTATCAATTACTATATGAGTGATTGGATGAGAGGATATGAAGGAGAATCAGAAATTACACACAATGCTACTGGAGATAAAGGTGGCTCTAAGTATCAACTTAAAGGTGTAGGACAACGTGAATTTGACATAGATGTTCCTCGTACTGATTGGGATTGGATGATTTATCCACAAGGTCTTTATGATCAAATTATGCGTGTTATAAAAGATTATCCTAACTATCACAAAATTTATGTTACTGAAAACGGACTTGGTTATAAAGATGAATTCGACGAAGAACGTAAGACAGTTGATGATGATGCACGTATCGACTATGTTAAAAAACATCTTGAAGTCATTGCTGATGCGATACGTGATGGTGCCAATGTAAAAGGCTATTTCTTATGGTCACTTATGGATGTGTTCTCATGGTCTAATGGTTATGAAAAACGTTACGGTCTATTCTACGTTGATTTTGACACACAAGAACGTTATCCGAAAAAAAGTGCATATTGGTATAAAGCATTAGCTGAATCTAAAGAAATTAAGTAATTTTATAAATTTGACAGGACAGAAATTTTCATTTCTGTCCTGTTTCTTATTTTATTGAGATACTAGTATTAAAAAATAAGGAGTATAATTTTCTCGTACATTCTATAGAGTATTTATCTTTCACGTATTTTATGAAAAATGATGGTAATCATCCACCATTTCTGACACTAAAAAAGAAGTCAATATTGTTAGAACATATAATGGCGTTCTTAATTTAAATGAAAAGGTGAATGAAATTCAAGTTGATCAAAATGGCAAACCAAACAAAATGAGTGAAGATGATAAAAAGTGACTTGGATTAAAAACTATTTATAAAGGTAAACAAATAGAAGATTTAAACATTTATGAAGATAATTAAAATGGTATGCATTTTGACGTTAAAGTATCTAATAGCTCGTCTTGGCCATTAAAATCTTTGTTAGAAGCAAGTCCAAAAATGTATAAAAATTCTTAATATATAGAATCAACGACTCAACATAGCCAACTTCATGAAAATAAAGATGTTGCAAATGAAAACATTAAAGTTTATGAAACAAATAAAAATTAGGAGCATTCATAATACTGACTCTCCTAATTATCTAGACAAGCATGAGCTATAAGTTCAATTAATTTAGTTCGATGAGTATGTCCGTATACATTAGGAAGAATCATGATTTCATCGACTTCAAATTTGTTTTGTAATTGTATTAACTGCTGAGCTACTTCATGTGGTAAGCCACTAATCATTCGACGTTTATTTTTTTCTATTTTTTCTTGATCTCTTTCAGAATAATGGCGTTGCTGTGCTGTTTCAATAGAAGGATATACTTTAGGTTGTTTAAGATAGTTAATACGTATTAACCACAAATTTAATGCATCTACTAATTGCTTAATCATTAATTCATTTTCTGCCGTAACGACAAAAGTAGCTAAAATAATATAGGGTGAATGCGAATGACCATGATACTCTGTAAAACGCGATTTATAATGTTGAATGACATGTGTTAAATTTGCGTGCGATTGACCCATATGAGCAATCACAAAAGGTAAGCCTTTTTTTGCGGCAAGCTCAGCACTTTGTTCACTCATTCCTAAAATAAACATCTCAGGTGAATGCTCTGTGTATGGAGTGGCTTCTAAAGTTTTGAAACGATGTGAATGAATAGTGTCATTCGTAAAGTATTTGTTCAAATCATCTATTTGTTGAGATAGTTTGGGTTTTTGAGTTTTAAATTCATTTAGCGCTTCGTTTACATTTTTGAAGCTAGGAGATCGCCCAATTCCCATATCAATTCGGCCAGGATGTTTGACTTCCATAATTTTAAATTGTTCTGCAACTTTGTAAGCACTATAATGGGGGAGCATCACACCGCCACTTCCAATATGAATAGAGTGTGTATGTTCAAGTAACATAGCCATTACGATTTCAGGAGCGCTTGATACAACAGAAGGAACTTGATGATGTTCTGCTACCCAATAACGTGCATAACCAAGTTTCTCTGATAGTTGAGCAAGTTCAATTGAATGATTTAAAGCTTCTTGTGGTGTATCACCTTCAAAGAGTGGTACATAGTCTAAGATACTTAATTTCAAGTTTAAGACCTCACTTTGCTTGGTATAATAAAGTATTAAGTGTTATCATACTAGACATTATAAAGTGAAAGCAGTTGAATTGCGATAAAATTGTTTGTGATATGACACTGTTTTTGAATACTGAAAGGAGTCTTTTATAATGAATAATGAGCAAGTTTTATTAGCAAAATATCCTGAAGGTATGCCCCAAGATGATACATTTAAATATGAAAATATTGACATAGTTGATCCGAAAGAAAATGAAATTCAAATTGAATCTTTATATATATCTGTCGATCCATATATGCGTGGAAGAATGACTCAAGCTGATTCTTATGTGGAGCCTTTTAAAATTGGCGAACCTATTCAAAGTCACATTGTAGGCAAAATTATTAAATCAAATTCTGAAAAATTTAATGAAGATGACATTATTGTAGGTATGTTACCATGGAAGCGTATTAATACAGTAAATGAAGAGAATGTAAGTAAAATATCTAATACAGATGTACCACTTTATTTATATTTAAGTACGTTAGGTATGACAGGTCAAACAGCTTATCACGGTTTATTAGAGATTGGTCAACCAAAAGAAGGCGACACTGTAGTAGTTTCAGCAGCTTCTGGTGCAGTAGGTGCTGTGGTTGGTCAAATTGCTAAAATCAAAGGTGCTACAGTAGTAGGTATAGCTGGTGGAGATAAAAAAGTGAATTATCTAACAGAAGAATTGGGTTTTGATGCAGGCATTGATTATAAAAAGGATGATTTTGCAGAAGTATTAGCAAAAGCCGTACCGAATGGCGTAGATGTTTATTTTGAAAATGTAGGTGGCACAATAGCCGATGAAGTTATGAAACATCTCAACCGTCATGCACGTATTCCTGTTTGCGGTACGATTTCTAATTATAATAATACTGAACAAGAAAAAGGTCCACGTGTACAAAGCACATTAATTAAACATCAAGCACTGATGCGTGGTTTCTTGGTAGCGGAATTTTCCGATGACTTTGAACATGCAAGTAAAGAACTGGCAACGTGGATACAAGAAGGAAAAATTAAAACAAAAGTATCTATAGAAGAAGGATTTGAATATTTACCAAAAGCGTTCAGAAACTTATTTACAGGTGAAAACTTTGGCAAACAGATCGTTAAAGTGTCAGAGAATGTATAATTTAAAATTCAGTAAAAGGTAGGTATATACTTATGAAAGCTATAGGATTTAAACAACCATTTAAATTAGAAGAAGGAAATGTATTTGAACCATTTGAATTAGATATGCCCCAGCCATCTTCTAGAGAGTTGCTTGTTAAAATACAAAGTATAAGTGTAAATCCGGTTGATACAAAACAACGCCTTACTGAAGTTAAAAATTCTCCGAGAATTTTAGGTTTTGATGCAGTAGGGACGGTTCAAAAAACTGGAACAGAGGTTACAATGTTTAAGGAAGGCGATATTGTATTTTATTCTGGTGCGCCTAATCAACATGGTTCAAATCAGGAATATCAACTTATTGATGAACGATTAGTCGCAAAAGCACCTAAAAATCTTTCGGCAGAACAAGCTGCTAGTCTTCCGTTAACTGGTATTACAGCGTCAGAAACTTTATTTGATGTGTTTAAAATTTCAGAGAATCCAAATCAAAATAAAGGGAAAACATTACTTATTATCAATGGCGCAGGTGGTGTTGGAAGCATTACGACTCAAATTGCTAAGGCATATGGTCTAAAAGTCATTACAACTGCGTCACGTCAAGAAACAATCGATTGGTCAAAAAAGATGGGGGCAGATATCGTACTCAATCATAAAGAAGATTTAAAATCTCAATTAGAACAACAGCACATTGAAGCGGTAGATTTCGTATTTTGCACGTTTGATACAGACATGTATTATGAAACAATGATAGATATAGTGAAACCAAGAGGACATGTTGCTACGATTGTAGCTTTTAAAGGATCACAAGATTTAAATTTATTAAAAACAAAAAGTGTTTCCTTTACACATGAATTTATGTTTACAAGACCTGTTTTTCAAACAGAAGACATGATTAAACATCATTATTATTTAGAGGATATTGCTAAAAAAATTGAGAATGGTACGTATCAAAATACAACGACAAAAGTCATCAATGGCTTAACAGCAGAACATTTATATGAAGCACATCAAATATTAGAATCCAATTCCATGATAGGAAAACTTGTTATAAATGTAGAAGAATAGAGAATGATTTAACACCTCTTAGTGTCTATAAATAAGACATTAAGAGGCGTTTTTATTATTTTATAATATATCAATTTGATTAATTATAAAAATTCCAATATATCGTTAGATATAACATGAATAGGGTATAGAATTTCTAACTATCAGAAAGGAGAATAATATAATGCGAAAAAAATCTATAAGCATTGTATTTTGGATTGCATTAGCTATCTGTACATTATTTGTAGTGTATGGAGCGATATTACCTAAGCAATTAGAAGCAATCACGCAAAATATTACATCGTTTATTGCAGTTAATTTTTCTTGGTATTATCTTTTACTAGTTTTAATTATATTTTTTATTTGCGTATACTTATTATTTTCAAGATATGCATCCATTACGTTAGGTGTGGAAGGAGAAGAGCCAGAATTTTCATTACTTTCTTGGTTTGCTATGTTGTTCAGTGCAGGAATGGGAATAGGATTAGTGTTTTGGACTACAGCTGAGCCAGTTAGTCATGCCTATAAAGCAACGCCTATACATAAAATTGGTACACAAGCAGCAATTAATGATGCGTTCCAGTTTGCTTTCTTCCATTGGGGAATTCATGCGTGGGCAGTGTATAGCATTGTTGCATTAGTTTTTGCTTATTTTAATTTTCATAAAGGGTATCCAGGTTTAGTAAGCGCAACGCTTGTTCCAATTTTTGGAGAAAAAAGAATGAGAGGACCAATCGGAAGTGCTATAGATGTTTTAGCTGTTATTGCAACGGTTACAGGTGTAGCAGCTACCTTAGGTTTTGGTGCTTTACAAATTAATGAAGGTCTTCACTACTTGTTTAAAGTACCGAGTCATTTCGGCACACAAGTCATCATTATTATTATTGCAACTATTTTATTTAGTTGGTCTGCATGGTCCGGAATTGATAAGGGAATAAAAACTTTAAGTAATATTAATATGATTTTAGCTTTTATTGTATTAATAGGATTATTTCTAGTAGGACCTACTTTATATATTTTAAATATATTTACTAACGGATTAGGAAATTATATTTTTAATTTCTTTAGTATGAGTTTGCGTATTCCAATGGATGGTGGCGCAAAATTTCAATGGGTACAAAATTGGACTATATTTTACTGGGCATGGTGGGTGTCTTGGGCACCATTTGTAGGAATATTCATTGCACGTGTATCACGTGGTAGAACAATTAAAGAATTTATTTTAGGAGTGTTATTTGCTCCAGCTCTTGTATCTTTCTTTTTCTTTGCAGTGTTCGGAGGAGCAGCAGTGTATCTTCAGCATAGTGGAATTGCTAATATTGCTAAAGAAGCAGCAGAAACTGCAACATTTGCCACTTTAGAGCATTTTCCATTGGGATTTGTATTAAGTATTGTTACTTTAATCGTTGTTATGATTTTCTTTGTAACTTCTGCAGATTCGGCTACTTATGTACTTGGAATGTTAAGTAGTAAAGGAGATATTAATCCTAACTCTTTCGTTAAAGTAAGTTGGGGTATTATTATGGCCTTATTTGCGATGATAATGATTTACACCGGAGGAACACAAGCAATTCAGAACTTATTAATTATTGCAGCACTCCCATTTTCCGTAGTTATTATTCTTATGATATGGTCTTTATTTAAAACGTTGAGTTCAGATCATCCGCGGGTATCAAAGAAAGATGTTTTAATGAAAAAAGATAATTTAAAATACAAAAAAACGAATAATATAAAAAAACGAAAATAATTATGAAAAATAGGTTTTTATTGTGTTAAATTTGGGAATATTTAATCTAGAAGGTAAACTTTAATAAATTTAAAAAAATTAAATAAAAAATTTTAATGTTAACGTTTTAAAAATTTTTTAAAGGGTACTTAAATTTTATAATTAAATAATTTCAACAATGACTAAGGAGGTGTGTTTAGAGGTGCATAGATTTAAAAACTTTATCCTTGGCCTATTAATAGTTGCGATTGTTGGTTTCTTATTGTTTATGTACATAGATGATAGTCGTATTAAGCGTTATCAAGACTATTTCTTACAATTCAATTGGTTCCAACCACTATTAATTGGTTTATCTGCTTTACTCGTATTAATTGGTATTATATTGGTATTTAGCATCTTTAAACCAACATATAGAAAACCAGGTCTTTATAAAGATTATAATGATGGACATATTTATGTATCACGTAAAGCAGTCGAAAAGTCTGCATACGATACATTAACTAAATACGATGAAATCAGACAACCAAACGTGGTTACTAAACTTTACAATAAGAAAAACAATTCTTACATTGATATTAAAGCTGATTTCTTAGTACCTAATGATGTGCAAGTAAAATCATTAACTGAAAGCATTAGATCTGACATTAAACATAATGTTGAGCATTTTACTGAAATGCCTGTTAGAAAATTAGAAATTAATGTTAGAGATCAAAAATCTGCCGGACAACGCGTACTATAAGGGAGGGATAACATGGCTGATAATAATCAAAATAGTCAAGATTCTACTCAACAAATTATCGACTTCCTAAAGTCGTATAAATGGCGAATTATAGGTTTCTTTGCATTCTTAATTATTGCAATCTTATTCCTGACTTTAGGGTTCTGGAAAACAATTTTAATTATTGTTTTATGTTTAATCGGAATTGGCGTTGGGTATATGAAAGACCGTACGCAAGATTTCATGAACTTCTTAAATCGATGGAGTTAACATTCATTATTTAAGAATTCATATAAATTAAAAAATTAAGTATTAAAAATTAAATTTTATTTAAAAAGGAGAATTCACATGGCTGTAGATAATAACAAAGCTAAACAAGCGTATAATAACCAAACTGGAGTAAATGAAAAAGAAAGAGAAGAACGTCAAGAACAAGCACAACAATACAGAGAAGAACGTCAAAATAATCAACAACATTTTGAAAATAAATTAACGTTCTCTGATGAAGTTATCGAAAAAATTGCTGGTATCGCTGCTCGTGAAGTAAGAGGTATCTTAGATATGAAAGGCGGATTCACTGACAGTATTTCTAGTGCATTCTCAAGCGGTAACAACGTAACACAAGGCGTTTCTGTTGAAGTTGGTGAAAAACAAGCGGCTGTAGACTTAAAAGTAATCTTAGAATACGGCGAATCAGCTCCAAAAATCTTCCGTAAAGTAACTGACTTAGTTAAAGAACAAGTTAAATACATTACTGGTTTAGATGTTGTTGAAGTTAACATGCAAGTTGATGACGTAATGACTAAAAAAGAATGGGCACAAAAAAACCAAAAAAATAACAACAACAATAACAATAATAACAACAATAATAATTTCGAAAGATCAGATTTACAATAAGCTTATTGAAAAAAGACCTTGGAATGTTCCAAGGTCTTTTTATGGTTAATATCATTTTTTAACAAGAGACGGAATAACATTCAATTTGAATGTTATTCCGCTTCTTAATTTTAATGTAGTGGATTATTAACTTTAATATAAGTGTAATGATGTGCTTCATCTTCTAAACGCATAGTGGTTACACACTTATAATCAATTGTTGCAGCAAATAAAGTATGAGTAATCTTTTGCATACGTCCTGTATCAACATCAGTCAACTTAGCTAATATATCTTGAATAATATGACTGATATAATGCCACATTATTTTTTCAAAATTCGTATTTTCTACTTTTTCAGTAATTGTTAATATTAATTCAGCTAGATGATTTTGAACAGTTGAATAGAATACTTTATTAAAAACAGATGCAGTAGATTGAGTAAGAATTCTAGATTTCTTATGGAAATGTGATGTTTTATACCCCATTTGGTTTAATTGAGTTTCATCAATACGTAATCCTTCGAAATCTCGAATATAGATTTTACTTAAACTACCATCTTGATTAAATGTAGCAATAGAATTTTGTAAATGTGCCTCTAGTGCGATTCCATATTTTACATATAGTGGAATAACTAGTCCTAATAATTGAGTCGCATAATCTTGAATCCATGCATAAGCTGCTTTTTCAAATGTCTTAAATTGATGTGTATGTTGATATCGTTTTATTAAGCTTTCAATTGGCGGTTCAGTATTGTTTGGATAATAAGCAACCAGACTAGAAGGTATGACAGGTATTGTATCTTCTTCGATTAATGTATAAATATTTTCTCTAAATAATGTTCCCAGTTGTTCACTACGTTCAGTTTGGATTGTTGAATGATCTTTAGAATTATAAAAATGAATGCCAGCAATTTCATCTAATGTTTCTATGCGATAAGGTTGAAAATCAGGGTCGTTTTTTAAAATATCATTCACAATTTTAGTAACTAAAGGTCCATTATGCGTTGTTTGTTCAGAAAGCGTCCGTATTTCTCCAGTAATATGAACATTTGTAGAAAGTTTAATATGCGGGAATAGTTTAGGATATTTTGGCATTAATGTTCTGAATGATAAGCCAGCATAATAAGGTAAGGTCATATCAATAGGAATAATAAGTTGTTCATCTAGTTCTTGTTGATATTGACTAAGTAAAATATGTTCGAATTGCCAAGGATGGACAACCATTAAATGATAATCTTCAATTCTTATATCATTATATTTATTTAAAAGGTGAGTAAATAATTTATGAAAAGATTGTTGAAGCATATCATTATAGGTTGAAGATAAGGATTGAACATTTGCTATACTATTATGTATGAATACACATTTTAACTGGATTTCTTGACCGTATTCTGAACTATAATGAATATTCTCTTTAGCACTCATCCCTTTACGAAGCTTTGCGCCTGGATGAAGGGGATGACCTTCTATAACTGATTGTTCCGAACGTAAATAACTATCGTCACTTTTTGCAATCAATTCCCATAAGGACTCGTAGTTTGAATGCATATGTTTAGCTTGATAACTTAGTGCCAGAATCATATTAGCAGCACTATTATTTAAATCTTCTCTAAACTGTTCACTAGCAGCGTTATCAAGTTTTGGCGCTTCAGCTAAAATTAAATCTAGAATATCATTTGGATGTTGGATTCTTTCATATTCATGATTATGATGTTTTAAGATATAAAAAGGACCTTCCACATCTACCCGGTCGAAGGCATATCTCCCTTTTATTTGACTGTAAATATCGATATTTGATTTTGGAAAATGAATACATAATACGTCTTTATCTTTAGAAAACATAGATACGGTTAATTTGTTAGGTCTAATAATCTGACTATTATCTTTAGCGTGTATTAAGTTTTCACGATATAAAGATGTAATAAGACGTTGAGAAATTTTATCTCTACCTATTAAAATATATTGTTTAAAATGATCGATTAAATCAGGATAAAATTCATTTAAATATGTATAAACATCATATTCTTCATTAGTAAGTTGTAAGTTATGATTATTAATGGTTGTATTTTTATTCATATAACACCTCATCCACATTCTACAAAATTATAAATAGTTTGTATAATATCTAACTCTAAAATTAAACCTTTTTAAAAGATAGTTTAAATTTAAGACACAATATTTTAATAAATTCTAAGTTCATGTCATTGCTAGTAACCTTAATTAAATTTATAATTATTAAACTAGTTAAACTTAATTATGAAAACGAATGATAAGGCGGAGGATTTAAAAATGTTAAACGAGTGGAAGCATGCAGATCGAAATATGCAATATAGAGTAGTAAATGCTCTAATAAAGGAAAATATATGGACTCATTCAACTACCATTTTTAAAGAAAATCATTATATAACGATTGAGTTTGAACAAGTGCTTCTAAACGTTCATTATAAATACGAAAGTGCATTATCTCGATATGAATTTGATGGGCCGATAATATATATGAATCATCAACATAAAGAATCAGTGGATAGTCTAGAAAAATTATTAGACATACTAGTAACAGACTTTCATATTGATATTCCATTCCATTTAAAAAGTGAACTTATTCATAGCAGAGATAGTTTCATTGAAGTATATAAAGAATTTGATACACGTCATGAGTATCTTCAAAGACATGATAAATATATAAATGACTCAGAACGTTTAAATTTTTTTACTTGGCTAGAAAAGTTGAAAAAAAATAATGATATAGATGACGTACTATATTCTGAAAGCTTAATATTTGAAGGTCATCCTACACATCCACTTACTAAAACAAAATTACCTTTATCAATGGAAGAAGTGAGAACCTATTCGCCAGAATTTGAAAAGATTATTAATTTGAAAGTGATGCTAATACATAATGAGTATGTAAATGTTACAACCATTCTTGATCATTCTCAGTTCATTTTAAATGAGGTTATTCCTGAATATCTTGATGAATTACATACATTCATGAATGATAGAGAACGTTTGCTTAAAGACTATAAAGTCATTTTAGTTCACCCATGGCAATATGAACATACTATTCGTAATAAATTTAAGGAGTGGCTACAAAATCACATTTTGATATCTACTCCATTTCATGTTCCATCTAAAGCAACATCTTCTTTTAGAACAATGTCGCTAATCAATCATCCTTATCATGTGAAATTACCAGTCAATGTTCAAGCTACTAGTGCAGTTAGGACAGTATCTCCAGAAACAACAATTGATGGACCCAAATTAAGTCAAGCATTACATCGTGAATTAAATCAGTATACACAATTAGATGTTGTACTTGAGCCCTATGGTTTATTTGCTAAAACAGATAGTGACGATGCTAGACAACTTGCTTGTATTATTCGTGAAAAGCCTTTTATAAAGAACGATGGTATTTTATTAGTTACAGGTGCATTAGTAAATAAAAATGTAGTAGATAATGAAATCACAGTAGATAGTTACCTTAAATGGATTAATGATGATATCAATCAACATACCATTCATCAGTTTATGCGAAATTATACTCGTCAGCTGGTAACACCTTTATTAGCTTTAATACAAGATTATGGTATAGCTTTAGAAGCACATATGCAAAATACACTAGTGCATTTAGGACCAAAGTATCAAATACAATTTATAGTGCGAGATCTCGGTGGCTCTCGAATAGATATTAAAACCCTAAGTCAAAGATTAAAGCATATAGAAGTGGAAAATAAAAGTTTACTTGCAGACTCAATTGAAGAAGTCATTATGAAATTTCAACACGCAGTCGTTCAAAATCAACTAGCAGAATTAATTTTTCATTTTAAAAAGTATGAATTTATAAAAGAAGAAGAACTTTTTAATATAATTCAAGAAGAAATAGAAGTAGCAATTAATGATACTAAGCCTCATGCAGATACATTAAGAAAAGTTTTATTTGGACCTACAATTACAGTAAAAGCATTGTTGAAAATGAGAATGAAAAAGAAAGTGAAAAAATATCTGAATATTAGTTTAGATAATCCAATAAAAAGAGAGGTGAATTAAGTGTCTCGTATTGTAATCAATTTATCAAAGATTGAATATAATGCACATGTATTAAAAATGTTGTTTGACAGCAAAAATATAGCCATGATACCTGTGATAAAAAGTATTGCTGGAGATGAACATATCATTAAACGATTAATGAAAGTAGGATTTAACTACTTTGCAGAATCTCGACTAGAAAATATTCCTCAGCAATTTACAAAAGATTGTCAATTTTTACTTTTGAGATCTCCTTTAAAGCATCAGTATGAAGATTTGATTAAAAAGAGTTACGTAAGTATTCAAACAGAAATGGCAACAATACATCAGTTAAATCATATTGCAAATGAAATGAGTAATCAACATCAAGTTATATTGATGGTCGATTGGAAAGATCAACGTGAAGGTGTATTACCTTATGATATAGTTGAATATATTCATGAAATAAAACTAATGAATAATATAAAACTTTTAGGTCTTGCATTTAATTTCATGTGTTTTAAGTCTAAAGCTCCAACATTAAATGATATCGACGAAATAAATCAATTTGTTCATCATGTACAATACGAAACAGGAGTATCATTTGAAGTTATTTCTGGAGGTAACTCAAGTATGCTTCCATTATTAAAACAATATGATTTAGGATGTATTAATGAGTTGAGAATAGGAGAAACATTATTTCGTGGTGTGGATACAACTACTAATCAAAATATACCCGAGTTATTTCAAAATGCAATATTACTTGAAGCGGAAATTATTGAAATTAAACCTAGGTATACGAAGACAAAAGAAAGTTACTTACAAGCTATTGTAGATGTGGGATATATTGATACTGTGATTGAAAAAATAAAACCACTCAATCATCGAATAGAAATTATGGGTGCTTCAAGTGATCATTTAATGATAGATTTAAAAGAAGAAATTAACTATAAAGTAGGAGATTGCATACCATTTTCATTAGAATACGAAGCGCTATCACAACTAATGTATCATCAGAGAATGGAAAAATATTATAGTGAAGAACATACTATTTCTCAACGTATTAACAATTTGAATCAATCAAAATATATCAACAACAAATAACGCATTATATAGAATCTGAGACATCAATAGTGTCTCAGATTTCTTTATGCGTTGGCGTTGGCAGTCAACGTTTTCGTGATGGGCCAACGAATTCAAAATAAATTCTGTGCCAATCTTTATTTTTATATTTTATTGACAATGATAATCGTTATCAATAAAATGAAGATATACCTCAATACATATTAAGGAGTGTCATCATGAAAAGAACAACAATTTTTGGAATTATTTCAATATTACTGATTTTAGTATTAACAACTGCATGTGGAAAGGTAAGTAACAATGGTTCAAATTCATCTAATCAAATTTCGTCATCTAAAGATATTATTGAGATTAAACATGATTTAGGAACAACTAAAGTACCTAAAGATGCTAAGAGAGTAGTAGCTTTAGAATTTTCATTTGTTGATGCATTAGTAGCTTTGGATGTTAAGCCTGTAGGAATAGCAGACGATAATAAAAAGAATAGAATAATTAAACCGTTAAGAGATAAAATTGGAAATTATACATCTGTTGGTACGCGTAAACAACCAAATTTAGAAGAAATAAGTAAATTAAAACCTGATTTAATTATTGCTGACAGTAATCGACATAAAGGAATTTATAAGGAATTAAGTAAAATTGCTCCAACAATAGAATTAAAAAGCTTCGACGGCGACTATAATGAAAATATCGGAGCGTTTAAAGTTATAGCTAAATCTCTTAATAAAGAGAAACAGGGTAAAAAACGTTTAGACGAACATAAGAAAAAAATAGCTCAATATAAACAAGAGATTCAATTTGATAAAAATGAAAAAGTACTTCCAGCTGTAGCTTCTAAGTCTGGGTTACTAGCGCATCCAAGTGAATCTTATGTGGGACAGTTATTAGGTGAATTAGGTTTTAAAGAAGCATTAAATAAAGATGTGACGAAAGGATTAAGTAAATATTTACAAGGACCTTATTTACAACTCAATTCAGAAACATTATCTGAAATCAATCCAGAACGCATGTTTATTATGACAAATGGTGCAAGTTCTAATGAACCTTCTTATCAAGAATTGAAAAAAGATCCTATTTGGAACAAACTTGATGCAGTTAAAAATCATAAAATAGATGTGGTTGATCGTGATACATGGGCCCGCGCACGTGGTTTAATCTCTTCAGAAGAAATGGCTAAAGAAATCGTAGAAATCTCAAAAAAAGATAGAAATAAATAGGATGGATTGACAATGACTATACAAAAAAGTAATCGTCTTTCTGCTAATAAAAGATCAATCAAGAAGCGTATGACACTCACCTTTTCAGTGAGTGTTTGCCTTCTTGTTATTTTTGTTTATCTTAATTTAGCCACTGGAACTTTAAATATTCAAACTAAAGATATGTATCATTACTTTTTTACTTCAATTGAAAACAAGCAGACGTTTATCATTCAAAGTGTTAGAATGCCAAGGATGATTGTTGCCATACTTGTGGGAGGTGCCTTAGCTCTGGCTGGTTTACTCATGCAATCTATAACTAGAAATCCATTAGCATCTCCGCAAATATTTGGGGTAAATGCGGGTGCTTCATTTATTATCGTATTAGTGACAGTATTAATGCCTACGATGGGAAACTATGCAACCTATTTAGCGTTTATTGGGGCATTTATTGGTGGGTTAACTGTGTATTTATTATCTGGTTCTACGAAAAAAATAACACCAGTGAAATTAGCTTTAGCAGGAATGGCAGTACATTTGTTTTTTAGTAGTCTTACACAAGGTATTATTTTACTTAATGAAGATTCTAATTCTACTGTTATGTTTTGGTTAGTTGGCTCTTTAAATGGAATGAAATGGAAAGATGTAATGATAATTTGTCCTTGGATTCTTATGGGACTTATCATACTAATTGCATTTGCAAGACAACTTACAATAATGGAATTAGGTGATACACTAGCCAAAAGTTTAGGTCAAAAAACTGAAGTGATAAGAATCATTATCGGATTACTTGTTATTATATTTGCTGGGACATCTGTCTCTATTGTAGGACCTATTGGATTTATAGGATTAATCGTGCCACATATAGTAAAACGTTATGCACCGCATAATTACTTCATTTTAATTCCGTTAACATTTATAGTTGGCGCAAATTTATTGTTATTATCTGATACATTGAGTCGTTTAATTACATATCCCTATGAATCACCAGTTGGAATTGTTACTTCATTTATAGGCGCATTTTATTTCTTATTTATTACTTTAAGGAGAGTGAAACGAATATGACACACCACTCATTAGCTATTCGTTATGCACTTGTCGTTACGATATTAATCATAAGTATATTTATTAGCTTATGCGTCGGCGCAACAATGTATAATCCCGTTAAAGTAATAAATAGTTTATTGATACAAGATGATTTTATTCTAAATGAATATCGTATACCTAGAACACTTTTAGGATTAATAGTAGGAAGTAGTTTAGCTATTTCAGGAACCATCATACAAGGGGTAGTAAAAAATCCTCTCGCTTCTCCAGATGTTATTGGAATGACTAAAGGTGCAAGTTTAGCAGCGATTATAATTATTATGGTTTTTCCCAATGCTCCTTTAATCATTTTACCTATGGGTTCATTTGTTGGTGCATTAATAATCAGTTTAATTTTATCTTTTTTAATATCTCAATTTAATATTAAAGGATCTACCTTGGCATTAATTGGCTTAGCAATTGGTGCTATATGTACAGCAATTGTACAATTTTTACTAATACGAAATCCCATGGATGCAAATAATGCGCTTATATGGTTAACAGGTAGTCTTTATGGTCATACGATAGAAAATGTATATTCAATTTTACCTTGGTTTATTATTACGATTCCAATCGTCATTGCTTTAAGTCATCAACTCGATATCTTAAACCTAGGAGATTCAATAGCGATAGCATTAGGTACACGAATAAAACGTATTAAAATGATACTGTTGATTTTATCAGTGATGTTAGCAGGATCATCTATTTCAATAGTTGGAGGAATCAGTTTTCTTGGATTGATTGCGCCACACATAGCTCGAAAAATCGTCGGATATCGTCATGTTCACGTCGTAATGATGTCTGGTTTAATTGGAGCAATCCTCATTTTATTTAGTGATGGATTAGCAAGAGGTATTCATCCGCCACTTGATATACCAGTAGGCGTAGTTATTGCCATTGTTGGTGTTCCATACTTTTTATTGTTACTTAGAAGAATTTAAATATTAAAGAGTGAGATCGTATTCACAGTGAATACGATCTCACATTTTTTGTGAAATTTTAAACTTTTGTATATTGCAAGTTATTTGAAAATAAGATATAGTAAAGTACATATTGTTTATAAAAATACATATAAAGTTATATTTATATAATTAATAGGCGTTAATTTCGATGAAAATACAAAACAAATGAATAAATACAATTACCTATACAAATAGAAAGAAGGGTGAATATTGGAGAATTATAACAAACAGGAGAAAATAAAAGGAAGAATAAAATTTATATCGATGTCAATCATTGGTATTATTTTATTTTTAATACCCATTCCAATTGTACAAGATGGGGAGAAACAAACAACATTACCAGTGGCATTTTTGGCAAATTGGTTAAAAGATTTATTAGGACCTGCAATGTCAATTCTCATTATTACAATCATTACGTTATCGACTATTTTGACTATTTTATTTTCAACAATTTTAAAGGATAAAGTAAAACCAGGTGGTCTTATCGCGAATGCATTTCAAGTAGGCCCAGTGTGGATGATATTAAGAGTACTTGCAGTTGTATTTGCTTGGATGACTTATTTTAAAATTGGAAGTAAAGTGATCTATTCAGAAGATACGGGCGGATTAGTATTTAATGACTTATTACCTACATTAGTAGCAGTATTCCTTTTTGCTGCCTTATTTTTACCTTTATTAATGGAATACGGTTTATTAGAATTTTTAGGACCATTGTTTAGACCAATCATGAGACCATTATTTACTTTACCAGGACGATCAGCAGTTGATAATTTAGCCTCATTTATAGGAGATGGAACAGTAGGCGTGCTTATTACAAGTCGTCAATATGAAAAAGGTATTTATTCAAAAAGAGAATCAATAGTAATTTCTACAACTTTTAGTGTTGTATCGATCACATTTGCTATTGTTATTGCTCAAACTATTGGATTACAACAAAAGTTTTTTGTATTTTATTTAACAGTAATTGTTTCTTGCTTAGTTGCAGCGATGATCATGCCAAGAATATGGCCACTAAATCAAATTCCGGATGATTTTACGAAAGAAGTATCTGAAAGTACACGACTTGAAAAACTTCCAGAAGGAAAAACTGCATTAGCTCACGGTTTTGATGAAGCTACAATTGTAGGGCTAAAAGCACCAGGAGTTAAAGAATTTTTTAAAACGGGAATTAAAACGGTGATTGATATGTGGTTTGTTATTTTACCAGTAGTTATGAGTATAGGGACTATTGCTACGATAATAGCAAATTATACACCAGTATTTGAAATCATAGGAAAGCCATTTATTCCTATATTACAATTACTTCAAATTCCTGAAGCTGCAAAAGCATCCGAAACTTTACTTATTGGTTTTGCAGATATGTTTTTACCTTCTATCTTAATAGCGACGGTGCACAGTGAATTGACACGATTTGTGATTGGTGCTTTAAGTATATCTCAATTAATTTATCTATCTGAAGTGGGCGGTGTGATTTTAGGTTCTAAAATTCCGGTCAGTCTCGGAAAGTTATTTATGATATTTTTAATTAGAACTGCAATCACATTACCAATTATTGCTTTAATGGCACATTTATTACTATAAAAAAGAAGCAGGGTAAGGATTGATGAATGCAATTCCAATTCCTTCCTGCTTCTTTTTCTATTCTAAAGTTGATAGTACGTTTGCTTTTACAATTTCACTTGTTACTACTGGTGAATCTTCTGTTGAAGATTTTCCAGTATTTTTATGTGCTTCTTTAAACGCATCACTTTGGGTCCAAGCTTTGAAGTTTTCTTCATTGTCCCACCATGTATTAACATACATATCTTCAGCATCATTAGTATTGTCAATTTGCCATACTTCAATTTTTCTGAAACCGTCTAGTTGTTCAATCTTACCACCTTTAGTGAAACGTGGTGCCATTTTTTCAGCAAATCCTTTTTTTACAGTAATACGATTTGTAACAACAAACATAGTCAGACCTCCTTGCTTATTTATTTTAATAATATACAAATTCAAAGATATATCAAATAAAACACATGTAATAAATAAGAAAAATAAACGTTTAAAGAAAGGTATCTATATACCGAAAATATGTTCGTATTTTAAGACTATTTATGTTAATATATCTTTAATAAAGGAGAAGATAAATGACAGGAAAAACGCATGTAGCTGCTGGTTTGCTTGTAGGAGCAATAACAGTTGACCATTATCATACAGATCTATTTTCTACTGTAACAGTAATTTGTTTAGCAATAGCAGGAAGTTTACTTCCAGATATTTGTCATACAAGAAGTAAGATTGGAAGACAATTTAAAATTCTTAGTTTGCTCGTTAGTACTATCTTTGGGCATCGAACATTTACGCATTCATTGTTATTCTTAGGTATGATAGGTTTTTTACTTA
Organism: Staphylococcus sp. HMSC034C12; assembly: GCF_001835895.1. Taxonomy (NCBI): domain Bacteria; kingdom Bacillati; phylum Bacillota; class Bacilli; order Caryophanales; family Staphylococcaceae; genus Staphylococcus; species Staphylococcus sp. HMSC034C12. The sequence continues at coordinate 159,422 of NZ_KV826358.1, forward strand.
TTTTAATTCAAACTCCGACTTATTATTTAGTTACTATTATCGGTGCAATGGCTTCTCATGTTATACTAGATATGTTGACACCTAGAGGGGTAAAGTTACTTTATCCAATACCTTTAGCGATTAAGTTTCCTTTTACTTTCAAAACTGGTGGTTTTTTAGATGCATCCTTATCAACAGCTTTTAGTATTGGAGCAATATACATAATATTTCAAGAGTTTATAAATGAAATTTTGAAATATGTGAGCCATTCATTGTCCGGATGATATCAATGAATATGATGGATCATCTTTCTTGTCTTAATATCAAATTTATAATTAATATGATAAATATATTTGAATGACACGAACTATCTATAAGGAGAGTTATAAATGCTAGATCAAAGTAAATTAGAAAAATACAATCAAGAACATTTAATTGAATATGAGAAAATGATGAGTAGTAATGAAAAAGAGCAATTAGATGAAAAAGTGAACTCATTAGATTTAGAATTTATTCAAGAACTTTATCAAAGTTTATATGTTAATCGTAAAACAATTACAGATGTTACTGCAGTTTCTGAAGTTGATTATAAAATTAAGGAAGCATTCACTGAACAAGATCGTGAATATTATGAACATAAAGGAATAGAAGCAATAAGAAATGGAGAATTTGCTGTTGTTCTTATGGCTGGTGGTCAAGGCACACGTTTAGGTTATAAGGGACCTAAAGGTTCTTTTGAAATTGAAGGTGTAAGCTTATTTGAACTTCAAGCAAGACAACTATTGCATCTAAAAAATGAAACAGGACATTGTATTAATTGGTATATTATGACTAGTGATATTAATCATGAGGAAACATTACGTTACTTTGAAAACCATGATTATTTTGGTTATAACCCAGAACGTATTCACTTTTTTAAACAAGACAACATTGTGGCTCTAAGTGAAAATGGTAGACTGATTTTTAATGAAAAAGGCTATATTATGGAAACACCTAATGGTAATGGTGGGATATTTAAATCGCTAGAGCATAAAGGTTATTTAGATAAAATGGAGAAAGATGGCGTAAAGTTCATTTTCTTAAATAATATTGACAATGTGTTAGTAAAAGTTCTTGATCCAGTATTTGTAGGATTTACAGTAGTAAATGATAAAGATATCACATCTAAATCTATTCAACCTAAAAAGGGTGAAAGTGTTGGACGATTAGTTAGTAAAGATAATAAAGATACTGTACTTGAATATTCAGAACTTGATGAAAATGTAGCGAATACATTTGATAATGCAAATATTGGCATTCACGCATTTAAGTTATCATTTATAAATCAAGCGGTAAATAATGATTTACCATATCATTTAGCCATTAAAAAATTGAAACAACTGGATGATGACTTTGGTTTGATTGAAAAAACATCTTTAAAATTTGAACTATTTTATTTTGATATTTTCCGATATGCGAATAGTTTTATTACATTACAAGTTCCAAGAAAAGAAGAATTTTCACCCTTGAAAAATAAAGAGGGAAAAGACAGTGTAGAAACTGCAACTGATGATTTAAAACGAATGAATGTAATTTAAAGGATGGTGGAATACGATGTCTAAATCATCTCAGCATACAAAAGATAATGTAATTGAATCATTTAAAGACATCATTCCACTATCTTTTGGCGAGGAAATTGGTAATGCAACCTCACATGGTGTTGCTGCACTAATGACTTTATTTTTACTGCCTTATGCAGCAGTACATAGTTATAATGAGTATGGAACACTAAGTTCTATTAGTGTCTCTATCTTTGTTATTAGTATTTTCATGATGTTTATTTCCTCTACTGTATATCATTCAATGAAAAATAATACATCGCATAAGTATATATTAAGAATTATTGACCACAGTATGATATATGTAGCAATTTCTGGAACGTATACACCAGTCTTACTAACAGTTGTTGGAGGTTGGTTAGGATGGCTGGTCTTTTTGTTATTATGGGGAACAACAATATGGGGTATTCTATATAAGTCAATTTCAACTCATGTAAATTCCAAATTAAGCTTAATTGTTTACTTAGTTATGGGATGGGTTGGTATTATATTTTTACCTGTGATTATTATTAGAACATCTTGGTTATTTATTTTATTTATCGTATTAGGTGGTCTTTCTTATACTATTGGAGCATGGTTTTATGCACAAAAAAACCGTCCATATTTTCATATGATATGGCATATTTTTATCGTTATTGCATCACTCTTTCATTTTATAGGAATCGTATATTTTATGTAGACCTAGTTGAAAGGTTATATCATTGAGAATAACTTAGTTTATTAAGTGCTTATTTAGAAACAGGACTATGAATTCAAAAAGAATTCTATCCTGTTTTTTCTTTTTTTAATAATACATTAAAATTGTTTATGAATATAATTAAGGATATTCTATATTATGAACTTTTTAAATATATAGGAGGGCAAAGATGAAATTAAAATCAATAGGTATTGTAGTGACTTTGGTTTTAACAATGTTTATGGCAGCAATTGAAAGTTCAATTATTTCACTAGCATTGCCTACCATTCGTAAAGATTTGAATGCTGGTACAGCAGTGCCATTAGTCTTTACCGTTTATTTTATAGCACTTGTAGTAGCAAATCCTATTGTGGGTGAACTTCTCACAAGATTTAAGATTCTATATATAGCTGTAGTCGGCATACTATTATTTGGTATTGGAAGTTTTATGTCAGGCATGAGTGAGACGTTTATAATGTTAATTATTTCAAGAGCCATCCAGGGACTTGGCGCAGGAGTTATGATGTCTTTGACTCAAATTGTACCAAAACTAGCATTTGAAATTCCGCTTCGTTACAAAATAATGGGCATCGTTGGAAGTGTCTGGGGAATTTCAAGTATTCTTGGACCATTATTAGGTGGTGGAATATTAGAAGTTGCAACATGGCATTGGTTGTTTTATATCAATATACCAATAGCATTGATAGCTATTGTTTTAGCTTTTCTTACTTTTCATTTTCCAGAAGAAGCGGAAGTACAACATATACACTTTGATGCAAAAGGATTATCTTTGTTTTATATTTTTATCGGACTTCTTATGTTTAGTTTATTAAATAAAACAGGTGTTACTTTTAATATTATTGCATTAATACTAGCAATAGTTATATTATTCGTTTTATTCAAATATGAAAATAAAACAGATATGCCTTTTTTACCAATAAGTGAATTTAATAAATCAATTTCACTGGTATTTATAACTGATTTACTTATAGCAATATGTCTAATGGGGTATAACTTATATATACCTGTTTATTTACAAGATCATTTAAAATTATCTCCACTACAAAGTGGATTAGTTATATTTCCACTTTCTGTTGCATGGTTAGCTTTAAACTTCAACTTAGCTAAAGTAGAATCAAAATTTTCAAGAAAAAAACTATATATCGGAGCTTTCATATCATTAATTTTAAGTAATATGATTTTAGTATTTGGACTTCATATTCCTCTTATTATTGCGGGAGCTGTGATTCTTGCAGGATTGAGTTTTGGCTTTGTTTATACTAAAGACAGTGTTATTGTTCAAGAAGAAACAAGTCCTAAATATATGAAAAAAATGATGTCATTCTATGCATTAACTAAAAATTTAGGATCATCTATAGGATCTACATTGATGGGGTCATTATATGCACTTCAATTTGGTTTATTAGGAGGTAACTTTTATAATATATTAACTGTAATCACAATTATTGCGCTTATATTAATTTTAATGTGGGTATTTTTATTTAAAGAGAATAAAGAAAGTATAAAATAATAATTTTAAGTTACTATATATAAATGATAAAGTGGCATTATAAAGTATGGATGAAAAGAGGAGGAAAGAGAGAAATGAAATTTTCTAATCAAAAATTTAATGGTATCTTTCCGGCTCTTCTTATTCTTCTTATTTTTATTCTATCAGGTTGTATATTTTTAATATTTTTAGGATTTGGGTTATTTGGATTAAGTCGAATTCTTATTTTTTTAAAATTAGGATTCTTTACATATAATAAGGATTTATTCAGCAATTTAGTATATTACGGTAGCTATATAGTATTTGGATACTTTTTGCTATTCGCTATTGAGCATTTAATGGATTACTTTAGAAAGCAATTACCTAATAATCCATATTTTAATGGAACACTATTTCATTTAATTTCATATGTGATTACGACTATTCTATTCTATTTTGTTATTCATATTCATTACGTATATATTAAAATTGAATTTTGGGTTATTGCATTAATTATTGGAATACTATATTTATGTAAAATGATTTTTTATCCAGATAGCGAAGACTTGAATGATAAGAAGTAAACATAAGCTATAAATTCTTGATAAATTCAGCACAGATTATAAGTAAATTTGTTAAAATGTAAATATAAAGAAACTTAAGGGGGATAATGAGTTGTTAACGGTAGAACAAGTAAAAAAAATAGTGGGAGACTTAAAAGACCCAATTATTAATGTGCCTTTAAAAGAAACAAAGGGAATTGTAGAAGTAAAAATAAAAGAAGAAATTCAACATGTAAGTGTTAAAGTTGCTATGGCTCAATTAGGAGGACAACCACAGCTTGATTTGCAAATGTCAGTGGTTAAAGCTTTAAAAGAAAACGGAGCAAATACAGTGGGCATTCGTTTTGAGGAACTACCTGCTGAAGTTGTGGAAAAATATACAGGAAAAGAAAAAGAGAAACCTAAGACAATTGAGGGATTATTATCACAGAATAATCCAGTGGAGTTTATTGCAATTGCTTCTGGTAAAGGTGGAGTAGGGAAATCAACTATAGCCGTAAACTTAGCAGTAGCATTAGCGAGAGAGGGTAAAAGAGTAGGTCTCATAGATGCTGACATTTATGGTTTTAGTGTTCCAGATATGATGGGGATAGATGAAAAGCCTGGTGTTCAAGGAAAAGAGATTATTCCTGTAGAACGTCATGGTGTTAAAGTGATTTCAATGGCATTTTTCGTTGAAGAAAATGCACCAGTTATTTGGCGTGGTCCTATGTTAGGAAAAATGTTGACGAATTTCTTTGTTGAAGTTAAATGGGGAGAATTAGATTACTTATTACTTGATTTACCTCCTGGAACAGGTGATGTAGCCCTTGACGTTCATTCAATGTTACCAAGTAGTAAAGAAATAATAGTAACCACACCACATCCAACAGCAGCATTTGTAGCAGCAAGAGCTGGAGCTATGGCTAAGCATACAGAGCATTCTATTTTAGGTGTTATTGAAAATATGAGTTATTTCGAAAGTAAAGAAACTGGAAAAAAAGAGTATGTATTTGGTAAAGGTGGAGGACGTAAACTTGCGGACGAGCTCAATACCCAATTGTTAGGAGAACTACCTCTTGAACAACCTTCTTGGAATCCTAATGACTTTTCACCATCTATTTATCAAGAAGAAGATCGATTAGGAAAAATCTATAAAACAATTGCGCAAAAAGTAATTGCTGCAACAATAAAATAATAAATAAATATTAGTGTAAAAGTGCTCGAAAAAAATATCATTTCGAGCGCTTTTTCTATTGCAAAATATAAAAATTCTGATAGAATATCTTTTTGTGAGCAAGTTAGAAGAATTGCTTAAAACAAAAATAAAATTATTAAAATAATTTGTTGACACTAAATGAATTGTTTGATAAGATATAAAAGTCGTTTTCAAGAAGTGTTAATACATTTTAAAAAATGTAAATTCGGTGTAAAATTTACCATTGCAAAATCTTGAAAAACGATATAAAATATTAAAAGTAATCGAAATTAGTTATTGACTTTCGAAATTGAAGTTGATATAATTTAATAGATTATATTTTAAATGAACATTGAAAACTGAATGACAATA
>NZ_KV826359.1:0-47370 GCF_001835895.1 Staphylococcus sp. HMSC034C12
GTGAAAGTGAAACAGTGATTCTTGCTTATGGTGCCTATGCGAAGCGCCCTGTTGTAGTCGAACGTGTAGCGCAAGTGATGGAAATGTTAAAACCACATAAAAAGAAAGTTAAAAAACTCATTAATCCAGCAACAAATGAAATCATGCATCCACTTAACCCTAAAGCACGTCAAAAATGGACTTTGAAATAAAGGAGGATTATCTATGAACCATGACACTACACAATCAAATTGGCGAACAGTTGCTAACTTCTTAGCAAAGCATAATTATACATCAGTAGTAAAAGGGCTAGTATATCATTTCACAGTAATTGAAGATGAAGAAATATTGGATAAAATCTATGAAGATTTTATGAATGACGATTGTATTACAACGGTACTTAATAATGATTTACAGACAATTATTAACCATTATCTATCAAAATGAAAACTATATTCTAATAAAACTAGAGCATCCTTCACTTTTGCGGTGAGGGATGCTCTATTAATTTATTTTTTTAAATATTACTTAATAACCTTTTCAATGACTCTTTTTGTTGCTTTTCCATCATCTAATAAACAGAATTTATTATAAAATGCTTCGTATCTCTCTTTATAATTATTATTTACAACCTCAATATTTTTTATATTATTAATAACTTCCAATGAATCAAATAAAAGCGGTCCTGGTAAATCTTTTTCCATATCTATATAGAAACCACGCAGTTCATCTTTATATTTATCTAAGTCATAAGTATAGAACAAAATAGGTCTTTTCAGATTGGCATAATCAAAGAAAACTGAAGAATAATCTGTGATTAATATATCGCTTACAATATAAAGATCATTTACATCATTATATTTAGAAAAGTCAAACGCAAACCCTTCATATTCTGAAATATCTAATCTATCTGATATAAAGTAATGCATTCTAAGTAGTACGATATATTCTTCTCCCAATTCTTGTCTCATTTGTTCTAAGTCTAAATTTAATGAAAATTTGTATTGCCCTACTCCATGATATTCATCATCTCTCCAAGTAGGAGCATAAAGAACGACTTTTTTATCTGTAGGTATATTTAATTTTTGTTTAACCTTATTTTTATATTCTCGATTATAATTACTTAAGATATCATTTCGAGGATAACCATAAGTTAAAATATTTGAAGTAGGATATTTGAATGCTCTCTCGAAAATTTGCTCACTATATTTATTAGCAGCAATTAGGTAATCCCAATTTCTTGATTGCTGATAAAAATCTTGTTTATAATTTTTACTTGCTGAAGTTACATTATCCATATCAAATACTAATCTTTTTAAAGGAGTACCATGCCATGTAGATAAAATAGTTTGATCTTTCTTTTTAACTAACCATTTGGGTTGTCTCATATTTAGTATAAAATACTTTGCGACAGTTACATAATAAAAATATTCCCAGCTAAATCTATCGATAATTTTCACATTTTCATCATTTAATATTGGATAGTCTTCTAAAATATCTTTATTATTTAAAATCCAAACATGCTTAAATTTATCGCTATCAGAGGATTTAAGATATTCAAAAATTGCTTTAGGACTGTCAGAGTAATTTTTCCCTAAAAAGCTTTCATAAACTATCAAATCTTTACGTATTGGCAGCTTTGTAAAAATATTTTTTTGTATAACTTTTTTTCTATATCTTTCATTTTTAGGCTTCAAAAATTTATAAGTGTTATACAACTTAACTCTTCTTCTTGTTCTATTATAGGCTTTTCTATATTCCCCGCTCTTAATAGGATTAATTTCCAATTTATGACGCAAATTGATTTTGAGTCTTTTTGAAGGTTTATTTAGTAAATCTCGTAAAATTGAATATATTGGTTTTACATTGTTAAATGAGTTTCGAAAATCTTCACTTTTACATACATAATACAAATATTCTCTCGTAGCAAAACCTTTTAATTTTCTCGCTAAGTTTAAATTAGGACAATAATTCAATGCTTTATCATAAGCTAATAATTTATAATAGCTTTTAGTTTCTTTAAATTTTTGTGTATGTGACGGATAACTAATACTATCGTTATGTATTAATTTAAAATACAATTTTACCTTTGTTTGTTTTATTCTATCTACTAAATTATATAATTTGATAACAAATGGAATATCTCCATATAAACTGTTAGTTGTATCAAATTCTAGTTCATGATCTATTATGAATTGTCTATTAATTATTAACCCATTAGATTTCAAACGATAACTAATATTGTCTAAAAATTTATTTTGTTTAATATTATCATAACTATGCTTTACTAATTCAAGCTCATATAGTTTATTAATAAACTCTGGATTAGATACATTTTCATTGTTTATATCAATAAGTAGCTTTCTTAATTTTTCGGAAGTTTCAGGTTTATAAAAACTTCGAGTGTTTTCCTTGAAAGTTAAACTTTTAGTATAGTGAGTTTTTTTTACTCCTAGTTTAACCACAAAATCGTGTTCTTCATTTATAATTTCATTGGCATAAATTAACGAATTAGGATGTAAGTAATCATCACTATCCATAAACAAGATATATTCACCCTTTGCTTCCTTAATGCCTATATTTCTATAGTATTGAGGGTTTGATGAAACATTAGATTCTAAAACTTTATGGTTAAAATTAATATTTTTTATTTCATCATGCAAATTTGAATCTCCATCATGTATAAATAACACCTCAAAATCTTTAAAAGTTTGATTATTAAGACTATCTAAACAATCATTAAACATCTTTGAATCTGTTTCTTTATAAGGCATAACTATTGAATATTGCAAACTATTTTCCTCCCTAAAATGTTCACCTAATACTAAAGAGCATAGTTTTCTCATATGTATATATTATAATTTAATCTTTACATAAAATTTACATATTATGGATAATTTTAACAAATGTGCTGTGAAAGGTAAATTTTAATTTTACTACTTTTTGATAATTTTTAATTATATAAATCTATTTTTAATAATATATTTATAAGTGTTATACATTCTTAACAATTATTATTTAATATTAAAAAAATATATTTACTAATATTAAAATAAATGCTATTTTTAGCTTATAGTTATTGAATAAGGAAGGGAACTTCTATGAAAAAATTAAAATTCTTTTTATTAATTCCTTTTTTACATATTTTTTATACACGACTTATTGATATTAGAAATAAAAAATTGGTAGATAGTGTAGATATTGAATCTGAAGAAGATATCCTTTTGCAAAAAAATCTATATAGAGATTCAGATGGAAAAATAAGAGAATTTATTAATTATTAATTATATTTTATATTTTTAAAGATTTATTTCTTTTTCAAGAAATAAATCTTTATTTTTATATCTTAATACATGTATTGCGCTAATTCTAATTTTTTCATGAAGCGGTTAAAAAAACCGCATCACTTATGATATGCTTCGCCTCTCATAATCTTAAATGCTCGATACACTTGTTCGATTAAGACGACGCGCATCATTTGGTGTGGGAAGGTCATTTTGCTGAATGAGAGTGCGTAGTTGCTGCGATTTAAGACGTCTTGATGGAGTCCGTTCGATCCCCCAATGACGAAGACGAAGTCGCTTTGTCCTTGTGTCATACGTTGTTGTAGTTCTTTAGCTAAACCTTCTGATGACAACATCTTACCTTGTATTTCTAATGTAATAACGGTGGCTTGTGGTTTAATTTTGGCTAATAATCGTTGTCCTTCTTTTGCTTTGACATGTTCAATCTCTTTGTCGCTCATAGTTTCAGGTGCTTTTTCATCCGGCACTTCAATCATCTCAATTTTAGAGTATGCCCCGAGTCTTTTTTCATATTCAGCAATCGCTTGTTTCCAGTACTTTTCTTTTAATTTTCCGACAGCTAAAATAGTAATCTTCATTATAGTCCTCCATGTTGATAATAGTTATTCGACTTATCCACAAGTTATCAACTTGTTAACAGAATTCCCTCTAATTATAACAGTAATGTATATAAATTCTGTGGAAAATTCAAGATTTATCTACAAAAAATCTCATTCATCCATCACTTTTGTGGATAAGTCTGTGTATAATGTGAGTATTTCTGTGTGTATTATTCACAATAGTGGATAACTTTCTTCAGATTTGGGGATAACTTCACGACCGTCTTTTATATTTATTCACAGATTCTAAGTAAATCACTTTAATTATCCACTTTTTAATGAATATTCATGTATAGTCCAAATTGTTAGATCATATCTTTAATTTTTCCAAAAAAAGAGCTTAATAAAAACCTCATATTCCCTTAAGATTTTCATTAAGCTTCATACTTCTTTTCAATTTTATAACGTGTAAATCGGTGTCGCTTGTGCTTTATCTGTGTCACATAACAATACTTCTTTTTCAGTATCGATATCATGTTCATTTAATACTTGTCCGACGCTCATTCGTGCTAAATCTTTCATATTATTATCACGAGATAAATGTGAAAGATAGATACGTTTCGTATTACCTGTAATCACATCCGCCATCGCATGTCCTGCATCTTCATTTGACACATGTCCCATATCACTTAAAATACGCTGTTTCGTCTTCCAAGGATAACGACACATGCGTAACATATCCACATCATGATTACTTTCAAACATAAATGCGTCACTACCTTGAATCATACCTTTCATTCGGTCTGACACATAGCCGGTATCTGTAATCATCGTAAATTTCTTATAGTTATTATGGAAAATGTAAAATTGTGGATCAATCGCATCATGAGAGACATTAAACGATTCTATATCAAAACCTGCAATAGATTTTGTTTCATAGGGATTGAAAATAAATTTTTGATCCATCGGAATTTTATCATCTTTTTTTTCAATCGCTTTCCAAGTTTTTTCATTCGCATACACTGGTAAACCATATCGACGTGCAATGACGCCAAGTCCTTTAATATGGTCGCTATGTTCATGTGTCACTAGGATGCCATTCAGATTCTTCATATCCCTATCAATCTGACTAAATAAATCTTCCATCTTTTTACCCGTAAGACCGACATCTACTAAAAGACTGCCTTTCTCACTTTCTACATAAGTCGCGTTTCCTGTACTACCGCTTGCTAATACGCTCATTCGAATCAAGATGGTTCATCCTTTCTCATTATCTTAAGTTTTAATTATTTAGAGTGCCTTCAGTCTAATTATTTTATATTTACTCTTTTTTCTAAAAAAATATAGTTTCGAACTTGTATCTCTGTTCGAAACTTTCCGCTCTAAAAGTACTTTTATAGTATACTATACCAACCTGTAACTAAAAATTCCAATTCTCTGTTTATATTAAATATGTAAGAGCAAAACAACGGGCAAATTTGACCGCCATTTTGCTCTATTTAAAATGATTCACTTTTTAGTTATCAATCACTTTTGGATTGACTGAAGTGGCTTCAACATAATATTTTTTCGTTTCTTCTTTACCTTTATGTTTCACTTTGATTTCCCAGTTTGCTTGTAGTAATTGAACGTTGGTTTCTCTTACTACTGAGTAATATCCTAATCTTGCATCTAATACTTCATCGCCAGCTTTTAAGTAACGATTGAAATACAAGCTTTCAATTGCTTTACGCGGTGTAATGACTTGCTTCTTAGGATTATTGTCACCTTTTGCAGGTTCAATTTTACTCATTAATGTTTGTTTATACATTGTCGCTTTACCATCGTCTATATTAAAGCGAAGGCGTGCTTTATTGTTATTAAGCAATGGGTACCCATCATATGTTTGTTCATAGGTAACAGCATTTGAATTAATATCGCCAAGTTGATAGACCTTACCATTATAAATATGATTGATAATGTAATCTTTTAAATCACTAAGATTACGATCACTTACATTTACAGTATTATCTACGTCACCACTTACTGTGAAACCAGAATCACTTGTTTCTAATGAAGATTTATTTTCAGCGTATGATTTAAAGTTTTTAGAAGTAGCAGTAATCATTTGCATCTTCGTACCACTTACATCTTTATTTAATACATCTGTCGATACTTTAATCTCTTCTTGCTGGAAGTTGACTTCATTATCGCTTTCAGTTTCATTAATTTGCGATTTAGTCACCTTATTAATATAAATCAGAATGAGAAAAATATTGACTAGAACAAACACGAAAATAAACAATGTTTTGGTTAGTTTCCAGTTCATTTATTCAAGCCTCCCATCCTGATATACATACCATTCACCATCATACTCAACATACCACGTTGGAATAAATTCACTATTACGTTGTACTTCGATGTCATCTTTATCTGGCTGATCATCTTCTTTATAGCCAACGATCATATTCGATATTTTTTCAAAATCAATATTATGATTGTTCGCAAGTGACGCACGCACAGTTTCCAAACTATCTAATGATGTCGTTGCACCTTCTAAAGGCACGCTTGAACGTAGAAGAGCACGTTTATAGTCATAAATTCCTTTTTCTCCCCAAGTCACGTTAATTTCATTTAACTGCTGATCATTAAATGTAGGATGTCCATTGAGGAATAATTGATAGGTTAATTCTCCTGACATATTATCCGTATTGAACAGACGGAAATCATCGTTAAAGAAACCACCATGATTATTAATATATTCGAATGTACTTGGAATGGAGGTATCCATATCTTTCGAACCTGATTCATCTTCAGATAAGTTTTTATAATGGTACTTTTTACTGTCATCATTATAGTTTGCGACGCCGGTATTATTATTATATGTGGTTGAACCACTTTTTCCGCTTCGAATAATGACAGAATCATCAAATAAAATTGAGTTCATCGTTTCGACTGAAATCGTATCATATACCATACGATATGAGCGTAGGTCTTTTGGATGTTTCGGCGCAAAAATATGCGTTGATTTATCAATCGTCGTCTTATTCGTAATCACTTCCGAATAGGTTTCCATATCTTTTTCTAAATGATGAATGGTTTTATTAAATGGCGTTGCCTTAGCGTCTATCGTCACTTTCATGACTTGTTGATGACGTTTACTCAGCGCATATAATTCTAAATCACCCTTAGGATTTTTATCAATTAAAATTCGATTAAAGCTAAAATGTTTAGGAATTTTAGCTGAGTTATTAAGTACTTGACCTAAATAGGTTGTTAGTGGCATATCATACGTAAAATCCAACACGACAAAATCATGGTCTAATATCGGAGTTTGCAAATTATACCCTTTTTGCATTAATTCCACTTTACTCACTTCATGATCTTTGAGTGGATCAATAACTTGAGCGAGTTGAGATCTTGATGGTGTCAATCCTTTTACTTTATCTCCTTTAACTGACACAACTTGATAAGGTGAAATCACTGTGTCCATCTTTGCAGCTAAAGGTTTACCAATGGTTTTAGTATTATTTTTTTTACTATCCGCGCTGTCTAAATTATTTAAATCTGGAGTAAAGTTCCATATCATATACGTAAGGACAATACTCATCATGACTAAAAGAAAAAGGATAACTGATTTAATATGTTCCTTACTGTTCATCCCAATCACCGTCGTCTATCACTTCACATGGAAGTGTAATAAATATCGATGTGCCTTGTCCTTCAACACTGTTTGCCCAGATACGACCATTATGTGCTTCGACAATTTCTTTTGAAATGGCCAGTCCAAGACCCGTACCACCCATTTTACGTGTACGTGCTTTATCTACGCGGTAGAAGCGATCAAAGATTTTATCCACTTTATTAATTGGAATACCGATGCCATTATCTTTAATACGAATGGTCATTCGATTATAAAGTGCATTTTGTTTCACGTGGAACTCGACACGTTTATCTCCACGAGAATATTTCATCGCATTCGTAATGACGTTATCAAATACTTGCGTCATCTTATCTGGATCTATTTCTGTGAAAATCGTTTCATTTGGAATTTCACGTACAAACGTTGTATCTTTCGCTGCCATTTCATGTCGATTAATAATTTTATTAATAAACATATTAAAGTCAACAATTTCTTTTGTAATTTGTTCTGTCTCATTATCCATTTTAGATAATTGAAGTAAGTCATTGACCAGTCGAATCATACGTATCGTTTCTTCACGTGTGACTGAAAGGAACGATGGCGCAAGATTTTCATCTTTCCAAGCGCCTTCTTCAAGTGCTTCAATATAACTGTTCATTGAGGTTAGTGGCGTACGTAATTCGTGTGATACATTGGCAACGAATTCGCGACGTTCACGTTCTACTTGTTGTTGCTCTGTAACATCGTGTAATACGGCGATATAACCATTAACAAATCCCGTATCTTGTACAATCGTGCTAAAGTTGACACGTGCAATAATACCTTCTTCTTCATTCATATCAATTAAGATACTATCATTATTCTCTTGAATTTCTTCTAATGAAAAATCGCCTTCTATTTTTAAAACATTTAGCATGTAATAACCAATGAGGTCTTCTTTCGCCATACCTAACATTTTAATCGCCATATCATTCACAATACGAATACGACCACGTCGATCCGTCGCAATGATACCATCACTCATATGTGTAATGACAGAATCGAGTCGACGTTTTTCACTTTCTGTATTCGCTTGGGCTTCTTGTACACGTTTAGAAAGATTATTAAACGCAAGCGCAAGTTCACCAATTTCGTCATTGCCATAAATCTTAACACGCTGTGTATAGTTCCCTTTTGACATTTCAACTGTTTGGTTACGCATATCTGTAATCGGTCGCGTAATCGTTCGCGCAATAAAGAAACCGAGTATGACCGTGATAAATAAAGAAATAGCCGTACCAATAATAAAGATTTGATTAATATTGTTAAGCTGGTTATATACATCATTAATATTTGACTCTATGTAAATATTACCGATCACATCATTGCCATTCTTAACTGGTAAGTTGTAAATCCAAATCCGTTCTTTACCATTACCATAGTCTTTTAAGACGTTATGACTATTTGCTTCGCCAAGAGAGATTGCTTTTTGAACAGAATTATCATTCACCTTTTGATTAATTAAGCTATGTGATGATAACTTCGCTGTAGCCATTATAATTTGATCTTTATCAATAAAGCGGATTTCTTCAATCTCTTGTCGGTTAGCGTATTCATTCAGTAGCGATTGAACTTCCTTTTGTGCATTTGAAGGATTATCTTTATAAATACGCTCAATATTGACTTCGAGTTGTGTCGCATATTGTTTAATATTCTTCATGAAATTATTGGTTAATTCTTTTTCTAAACTATTAGTGAAATACAGACCAATAATCTGCATTCCAATAATAATCAGTAAGACATAAACAATAACGAGTTTTGTGTGAAGGGATTGGAGTTGTTTCAGCCACTTCATCGTTTGCAACCCCTAATCATGTTGTTGGAGGAAGTATCCAACGCCTCGACGTGTCACTATATATTCTGGATGAGATGGATCGTCTTCAATTTTTTCTCTTAAACGACGAATGGTTACATCCACTGTACGCACGTCTCCAAAATAATCGTATCCCCAAACCGTTTGTAGTAAGTGTTCACGTGTCATAACTTGACCCATATGTTTTGACAAATAGTGGAATAATTCAAATTCACGATGTGTTAATTCAATATCCTCACCACGTTTTTTAATTGAATAAGCCTCAGGATAAATTACGATATCTTTAATCGCAATTTCATTCGTTTTACCTTCAGATTCTTGCGCAGGTTGAGAATAGTGACGTCTTAAGTTTGCTTTCACACGTGCAATTAATTCACGTGTACTAAATGGTTTCGTCACATAATCATCAGCGCCTAATTCAAGACCCAATACTTTATCAATTTCTGAGTCTTTCGCTGTTAACATAATAATTGGCATTTCGTATTTTTTACGTACTTCACGACATACTTCCATGCCATCACGACCAGGTAACATAATGTCTAACAATACGATGTCTGGCTCTTCTTCATAAATTAAATCGACTGCATCATTACCATCATAAGCGCAATGAACTTCATAGCCTTCTTTTTTTAAATTAAATTCTAAAATATCCGCAATTGGCTTTTCATCATCAACTACAACAACTTTTCTAGCCATATCTATAAACCTCATTTCTCAAATTGTAGTTTAAACCTTAATGTTTATTATATTTTGAGTAAAACATTAACTGTATTATATGGCGCTATCTTACGTCTTAACGCACGTTTATCTACTATATAATTTAACATTAATATTCACTTAATTCTATTTTCATATTTAAAATTATAGAATAACATTAATTTAAAGTTTACCACTCTCGTTTTATATTACAAATAAGTTGAGCGCCTTGAATATTGGACAAAAGTCGTAGGAAGACTGAAACGATACAATGTTACAAAATGATGATAGAGGATAGTCGTTGAAAATTAAGAGTGATATATAAAAGATGTATAAAAAAAGAGAGAAATATTAAAAATATATTGCGACGTCACCTATTTGTAATACACACATCGTTTTACTCATGATAACGTCTATATATTTATAAAAATAAAGACGCAATATTAAAAAAGCATAAAAAAAATGCCTACCCTTTTGGATAAGCAATACGGTCTCGACGGGAATCGAACCCGCGATCTCCTGCGTGACAGGCAGGCGTGTTAACCGCTACACTACGAGACCTAAAATGGTGACTCCTACGGGACTCGAACCCGTGTTACCGCCGTGAAAGGGCGGTGTCTTAACCGCTTGACCAAGGAGCCGTTCTTAAGCACAAGATAGATTATAGCATAGCTTTTATTTTAAAGACAAGAACTTTTTTACATAATTTTAATATTTTTTTATAATTCCTTAATTTTTAGAAAAAAAGAGTTGTTTTGAAGATAGATTACATAACAATATACTTTTTTTCTTTACTTTTACATTATTAATTCATATTCAAATTTAAATGATACGGTTATCATTATCTTATTTTATATATAAAAAACGTTGCTAAAGTGAGTCACTTTAACAACGTTAGATGTATACAATTAAATGTTTTATTATTAACGGGCTTCGAAACGTAATTCTCTCATCCATCATATGCTAATCTCTAAAATCAAAAACCGATTTTCGCTCTTAGCACGTTATTGCTCTAGGTTTATACGCTTTTCTTACCATAATTTTTCTAATAGGTTTGTTTGCTCACGGTCAGGGCCTACAGAGAAGATTGAAATATGAACGCCACATAATTCAGAAATACGTTCTAAGTATTTACGTGCGTTTTCAGGTAATTCTTCTAATGTACGACAACCTGTAATGTCTTCCGTCCAACCAGGTAATTCTTCGAAGATGGGTTTACAACGACGTAATTGATCTAAGTTTGCTGGATATTCTGTGATTGTTTCACCATCTAACTCATATGCTGTACAGATTTTAACTGTATCTAAACCTGTTAAAACGTCAATTGAGTTAATAGATAAGTCTGTAATACCACTTACACGACGAGAGTGACGTAATACAACTGAGTCGAACCAACCTACACGACGAGGACGTCCTGTTGTCGTTCCATATTCACGACCTACTTCTCTAATATGATGACCATCTTCATCGAATAATTCAGTAGGGAATGGGCCATCACCTACACGAGATGTATAGGATTTACATACACCAATCACTTTAGATACGAAGGTTGGACCCACGCCAGTTCCTACTGTCACGTTACCTGCAACAGGATTACTTGACGTTACGAAAGGATATGTACCATGGTCGATATCTAACATAACACCTTGTGCACCTTCAAATAAAACCTTTTCATCAGCTACGAAAGCGTCATCCAAAATTTTAGCTGTATCTGTAACGAATTCTTTTAAACGTTGACCAGCGGCATAGTATTCATCGAACATTTCATCAAAGTGTGGACAAGTTTCATTAAACATCCCTTTGAAATATGCATTTTTAATCTCAATATTTTCTTTTAAACGTCTTTCAAATGTATCTTTTTCTAATAGATCAGCCATACGAATACCAATACGTTGTGCTTTATCTACATAAGCTGGTCCAATACCTTTTTTCGTTGTACCGATTTTATTATCGCCGCGACGACGTTCTTCATATTCATCTTGTGCTAAGTGATACGGTAAGATGACTTGCGCACGGTTTGAAATACGTAGATTATCTGTAGAAATACCACGTTCATTTAAACCGTCTAATTCTTTTAATAATGCAACAGGATCTACAACCACTCCATTACCAATCACTGCTAATTTATCTTTATAAAAAATACCTGATGGTACTAAATGTAATTTGTATGTTTCTCCACCAAACTGAATGGTATGACCTGCGTTATTACCACCTGAAAAACGCGCAATCACATCTGCTTGTTCTGCTAAGAAATCTGTAATTTTACCTTTACCTTCGTCTCCCCATTGTGTCCCAACTACTACGATTGATGACATGTGAGCACCTCCAAAGTTTTCTCAATTAACCACTAAGTATTCTATCAATACGTTTCATATAATGCAAATAAAAATCGAACATTAAAAATAGCATTCACATCAGTCAAATAAATACGTATTTTTTATTAAAAAACCTTTAAAATTGCTAATTTACCAGTATCTCAAGTCAGTTTTACAAATGTTTAATACACATACTTCACTTAACTTTACTTTTTAAAAACAAAATAAAAACCGTACATTTATATTAAAAATAATAATAATGTACGGTAAAAAATATTTTTATGACATGTCTGCATGTGCATAATCAATGTCTGTAAATTTATTATATTGTTTCATAAAGTGTAACTTCACTGTGCCTGTCGGGCCGTTACGTTGTTTGGCAATAATAATTTCAATCTCACCATTATCGTCATTGGATTGAGGTTCGAACTGCGTACTATCGTCATCTTCTTCACCATCGCCTCGATTATAATAATCATCACGATACAAGAACGCAACAATATCTGCGTCTTGCTCAATTGATCCTGATTCACGAATATCACTCATCATTGGTCGTTTATCTTGACGTTGTTCTACGCCACGAGATAACTGACTCAGTGCGATAACGGGACATTCTAATTCACGAGCGATGGCTTTTAACGTACGTGAGATTTCAGAGACTTCTTGTTGTCTATTATCTGAAAAGCGTGAGCCACTCCCTTGAATAAGTTGTAGATAGTCAATGACAATCATATCAAGACCATGTTCTTGTTTAAGACGACGACACTTTGATCGTAAATCTGTAATACGAATTCCTGGTGTATCATCAATAAAAATCTTTGTTCTCGATAATTTACCTACTGCAATCGTAAATCGATTCCAGTCTTCTTCTGTCATTGTCCCTGTTCTTAAACGGTTAGAATCTACATTTCCTGAACTACAAATCATACGTGTCGCAAGTTGATCGGCACCCATTTCAAGTGAGAAAATACCTACTGTATAGTTATCTTCATGAGTGGCTACTTTTTGAGCGATATTAAGTGCGAAGGCAGTCTTACCTACAGAAGGACGGGCTGCTAAAATAATTAAATCATTTCTATTAAAGCCCGCAGTCATCTGGTCTAAATCGCGGTATCCAGTAGGAATACCCGGCGTTTGCCCACTATTTTGATCAAGTTCCTCTGCAGTCTCATATACTTGACCTAAGACATCTCTAATATCTTTAAATCCATCACTTTGACGGTTTGCTGAGAGTTCAAGAATACGTTTTTCAGCATCACTTAAAATAGCATCTAATTCAAGCTCATTATTATACCCATCATTCGCAATGCTATCAGCTGTTTGAATTAATCGACGTTTAAGCGCAAGATTAGCAACTATATTTCTATAGTATTCAATATTACGTGTCGTCGGTACATTATTCGATAATTCAGCTAAATATTGAGGGCCACCAGCCTCACTTAATGTACCTTCTTTCGTTAATTGTTCCATTAACGTGACTACATCAATCTCATGAGCATCTTCGTTTAAGTTCATCATTGCTCTAAAGATATGTTGGTGTGCACCTCTATAAAACGACTCAGGAAGTAATACCTCCTGAGTCGAACCTATTAATTCTGGATCTAAAATAATTGCACCTAAGACAGACTGTTCAGCTTCATTGTTATGGGGCATTTGTCTTTGATCATACATATTATCCATCAATCATTACACCCATCTATCTTAAAATTTTCGACATGCTAGTGCAACATTATATCTTTCTATGAATTGCTTTTAAAAGAATGGACTACCTATTTGTCCTAAATCTTTTTATTTTTCTACAGTGTGTACGCGAATTGTACCTTCAACTTCTTTGTCTAATTTAACAGGTACATTAGTATAACCTAACGCGTGAATACCGTGTGGTAAATCCATTTTACGTTTATCAATTTTAATATCGTGTTGATTTTTTAATGCGTCAGCAATTTGTTTTGTACTAATAGAACCAAACAATTTACCGCCTTCACCAGTTTTAGCACTTACTTCAACTTCGATATCTTCTAATTTTGCTTTTAATGCTTTAGCATCATCGATTTCTTGTTGTCTATCCGCTTCAGCACGTCTATTTTGTTGTTCTAATTGTTTTAAATTACCTGGTGTTGCTTCAACAGCATATTTATTTTTTAATAAAAAGTTATTTGCGTAACCTACTGGCACGTCTTTAACTTCACCTTTTTTACCTTTACCTTTAACATCTTGTGTAAATATTACTTTCATGTATCTTCACTCCTACTCATTTGTTCAGTAATTGCTTGTTGTAATTGCTCGATTGCTTCTTCTATAGTGACACCTTTTATTTGCGTTGCAGCATTTGTTAAGTGACCTCCGCCACCTAAGGCTTCCATTGTTAATTGAACATTAATACCGCCTAATGAACGTGCTGAAATACCAATAAGATTATCTTCACGTTTCGCTACAACGTAAGAAGCTTCAATGCCTTCTAAACTTAACAATTCATCCGCAGCTTGTGCAACTGTTACAGGATGATAGATTTTATCATTAGAACCGTGAGCAATCGCGACACCGTGATCTTGAACTTCAACTGTACGTATCAATTCAGAACGATTAATATACGTATCAACATCATCTTTAAGGAATTGTTGCGTTAAGATTGTATCGGCACCATGCGCACGTAAATAACTTGCCGCATCAAACGTTCTTGAACCTGTTCGTAATGTAAAATTACGTGTATCAACAATAATACCTGCATACATAATTGTAGATTCTAAACGTGATAAACGTTGTTCTGTTGGCTGATATTCTAATAACTCTGTGACAAGTTCTGCAGTTGAACTTGCATAAGGTTCCATATAAACGAGTAATGGATTTGAAATAAAGCTTTCTCCACGTCTATGATGATCAATGACTACTTTACGATTCGCTTTATTTAAAATATTTTCATCTAATACCATTTCAGGTTTATGTGTGTCTACCACAACAACCGTTGTTTTTGACGTCATCATATCCCAAGCCTCATCAGATGTCACAAATCGTTCTTTCAATTCAGGTTTTTTATCAATTTCTTCCATCACACGACTTAATGTTGGATCGATATCTTCTTCATTAAGTACCACATATGCTTCTAAATTATTCATTGACGCAAATCGAGATACTCCAATAGCTGCGCCAACCGCATCTAAGTCGGGACGTTTATGTCCCATAATAATCACTTTGTCGCCTTCAGTTAAGATATCTTTCAATGCGTGAGAGATAACACGTGCTCTAACACGTGTTCGTTTTTCCATCGGGTCAGTCTTACCTCCGTAAAAGCGGACATTACCATTCATGTTTTTAATTGCAACTTGGTCTCCTCCACGACCTAAGGCTAAATCAAGTCCTGATTGAGATAATTCACCAAGTTCAATTAAATCTTCGGTACCTTCACCAACACCAATACTTAATGTCAATTGTGCACGATAGCCTACACTTTTTTCACGTAACTGACTTAGAATATCAAAATTAGAATCTTCTATTTCTGCTAAGATTTTTTGGTTTAAATACGCTACGAATTGATCTGAACTATAACGTTTAAAATAAATGTTATATTCAGTTGCCCATCGACTAATAATACGTGTCACCATTGAGTTGATTTCAGAACGTTGTGTGTCATTCATATTTTGTGTAATTTCATCGTAGTTATCTAAAAACAACGTTGCAATGATAGGCTTTGATTCTTCATATAATTCATTTGTATGTACTTCTTCTGTAATATCGAAGAAATATAAACAACGTTCTTCTTCAGAATAACGCACATGATAATGGTACTGACCATGTTCGATTTCTATTTCTTGTATTCTTTCAAGTTGCTTAAGAATATTCGGAAAAACTTCATTGACTGGTTCTGAGATGACATTCGTTTCTAGATGTTCAGACATATATTGGTTGATCCATTCGATGTGATCGTCAGCATCAATCACAACTAAACCAATTGGCATGCGTTTAATTGCTTTATTACTTCCTGCTGAAATATGACCACTCAGATTATCCACATAATGATCCATTTTTGATAATGCTTGTTTAATCAATACCGCACTAATGACGATCATAATGATTAAAGCAATCGCCGTAAACGTTGCAATTAAAGGTTTAAATATAAACCCTACAATAACAATTGCAATTGCCGTAAGCACCATCAAAATGTAAGGAATAAGCAATGCTTTTTTAGTGGATTGACGGTTCATTCTTCCACCTCTATTCACTTTTTAAAGTCATTTTTTAATCATTCGTTTTAAGTTAATTCCTAAATCAAGTACGCCAAGTAATGATACGATATGCGTAAAGGGTGAAATCACTGTCCCCACGACCATTAATAATATAGATACCGCATCAGGTAATCGTTTGGCCTTTCCAAAGAAATGAATCAAACTCAATCCTTGGATATACATTAATAATGATAACACAACTTCGAAATTCAATACGATACTTTGGAATATACTTGGTTTCATCGCAAACATCACACATACTAGCACAATCATGTAAATCCATAATAATGTGCGATTCATCTGCCAAGCAAATAAAGGTCTAAAAATAGGTGTTGCTACTTTGAATTTGCGTAAAATTGGAAATGTAATGATGATATTAATTAAAACTAAAAGAAAGACCATAATAATGATGTAACTTGGAAGTTGAACAGCCATTTGACGAAATCCTTCTTCTAAGATGATCTTATAATCTGATTCAACGCCTGAATTTACAATCGCATTGTTCATTGCGTCTTTTGCTGGTTTAATCAATACTTCGGTATTTGGAATCTTTTTGAACGCTTGTAATAACATAAATGCAATTAACGTCACAATACTTATATACATTGTTGTAATATATAAGATGCGTTCTTTAGATGTACGTTCTTTTAATAATTGGCCAATTACAAAACTTAGTAATAAAACTAGAATCATGGCACTTAATACAAAGGTATTCCCTAATAAGGTCGTGATGACTACAGTGAGTAAAGCTCCAATTCCAAATGTAGCAATTGATTTATGCCACATGATAATCCCTGGAATGGTAGCGAATAAACATAGAATCAGACCAATTATTGGCAATACATACGTAACTAAAGCAACTGCTACAAGCACGATAGTTCCTATAATTATTGCTTTAGGATGTACTTTTGAAAACACATTCGCCACTCCTATACTTTTTTGACTATAACGTCTATTTTAACCTCTATATTCAAATTAAACAAATGTGTTAACTGTTCTCTTATCTATTATTTTCGTTTGAATTTCGAAACTTTTAAAAAGTGATACAAGTTAGGTGCCCAGTCATTAAAATTAAGTAAAAAACCATCATGGCCTACGTTGTCTGGAACAAAAAAGTGACGATGATATTTAAAACGTTCTCCTACTGCTCTAACTTGATCATCTGGATATAACAAGTCATCTGTAAAGCCCATAGTTAGTACTTTTGTATTTAAAGATTGGAAGACCTCATCCACATCATCGCGCTGACGATCAAGATGATGACTATCTAAGACATTCAACATCGTTAAGTAACACGATAAATCGTAGGATTCTTTAAACTTATTGCCTTGATAACGTTGATAATTGACTACTTCATCTGGTGTGAAACGCGCGTCATAACTTTTTGAAGAACGATATGTTAAGAATCCAAGTTGTCTTGCAATACTAAGTCCCTCTTTACCTCCAATATGAATCGCTTCACGTGCAATTTCATTGAAAGCACGACTGTATGAAGAGGTTTTATCTGTAGCTGCTAAGATGACTGCCTTATCTACTTCGAATTGATGATTATATAATAATTCCATCACTTGCATGCCACCTAAACTGCCACCAATTAAAATATCGATTTTAGTAAATCCAAGGGCCTTTATTCCCAATTCAATTGCCTTAACTATATCTCTTAATGTTATTGTTTTAGGAAAATGAGCATCGTTTAATGGGGAGCTTGAACCAAAAGGACTTCCAATAACATTAAAAGTAAGAAACTGATAATCATAGATTGGCATATAACCACCATCAATGATTTCACGCCACCATCCAGGATGTTCATCTGTACCATAAGTTAAATGATTACCAGTCAGAGCATGACAAACCACAACAAGCGGTTGTCCCGAATAACCTACGTGCTCATAACGCAATTTTAGATTCTCAATTGTTTCACCTGATTCTGTTGTAAAAGCACCTAAATGTAATGTATCTACTGTATAATTTGTCATGCTATGCCTCCTTAGAATAAAAAAATCGCTTCTACTCTTAATTTTAAAAGTGTGAAGCGATAATACTTTAGTACTTATCATTCGAGTATCTCGTTGGTTGTAGCACCGTACAATGATTTGTCGGTTGCTGAAGCTTCATAGGGCCAATTCCCTCTACTTCTCAAAATAAGAGTATCTATATATTGATTGCATTGTTTAATTTAAATTTATTTTAATACAATTGTCTAGTTAACTTCAATGCGCAGTAAATAAATGGGTTAAAAGAACCATCGTATACCTGCAATGAATATAATACCTACAATAATAGTGATGGTTAGACTACGCGTCACAATTGCGATAATGACTGTAGGAATGGTTGCTACAATGAATGGAATATTTAATTCAAAGCCCTGCATGCCTTTATGTTGAACGATAAAACTATCAATAACTAACGCAGTGAATAATGAAATTGGAATAAACGACAGCCATTTGATGACTGTTTCTGACAGTTGAATACGTGAAATCATTAAAAAAGGTACGACACGTACAATTAATGTCACTAATCCACATAAAACGATGAGTAAAAGCATATGTCCAGTTATCGTCATCGATCCATCACCACCCCAAGTGTTGCAGCACAAATTGATGTAACAAGAATGGCCACATAAGAGGGCATCAACCAACTTAAAATGAACATCATTACAATAACGAACGCAATTAATACGATATATATACTTATTTTGGAACGTGTAATCGTTTCAAATTGAGCCATAGCCAAGAAAATAAACATAGCTGTAATCGCAAAGTCTAATCCTAACATTTCAGGATGAGAGATGTATTTCCCAAAGACTGCTCCTAACACACAAGCGATTGCCCAAAATGAATAAGCAGTAATATTTAATCCATGTAACCATCGGTCATTAATTGTTTCCCCTTTTAAGTGTGGCGTTATAGCAACCCCAAAGGTCTCGTCAGTAAGAAGAGAAGACAAAGCTAAACGATTCCATATACCATAATCTTTATAATTAGGTGATAATGTCATAGACAATAAAAAGAAGCGGGAATTCACAATTAACGTTGTTAACACGATTGCTGATATAGGTGTACCAGTAATAACTAAAGCACAAATAATAAATTGTGCTGCGCCTGCATAAACCAATAAACATAACAGAAGAATTTCTAGAACACTAAAATCCTGAGAAGCTGCCACAATGCCAAATGATAGTCCTATACCGATGTATCCTAGTAGTGTTGGAATACATTCTTTGACTCCTTGTTGAAATGTTACATGTGACGTCATGTTAGCTCCCTCTTTATATATGTATTTTCAAATTGACTATATATTTTAATTAAATTCAGTCTAATATAATCTAATAGACGCTTCAATATCTTTAGACGTCCGTTTGAGTGAGGTTAGAGAGAAGGGCGTTTAGAAATATTGATAATTCAATGTTTTAAAAATATCAGAAATTTTCGATATTTTTAAAAGCTACCTTTATCAAAGCAGTCTTATTTAATATAAAAATAAATAAAGCGATAGAGGACTATGTCACTCTATCACTTTATGAGTTGAATTCTATTGAATGATTAGTTGACTGGACGAATTTCTGTTTTGCCGCCCATAAATGGTACAAGTGCTTCTGGAATTGTAATTGAACCATCTTCGTTTTGGTAGTTTTCTACGATAGCTGCAAATGTACGACCTACTGCAAGTCCACTACCATTTAATGTGTGTACTAATTCTGGTTTAGAAGAAGCATCACGTTTGAAACGAATGTTAGCACGACGAGCTTGGAAATCAGTACAGTTTGAGCAAGAACTAATTTCTTTGTAGTCATTGTAACTTGGTAACCATACTTCTAAGTCATATGTTTTACTTGCGCTGAAACCAATATCTCCAGTACATAAGATCACGCGACGATATGGTAATTTTAATTCTTCTAAAATTGCTTCGGCATTTTGAGTCATATCTTCTAATGCATCCCAAGAATCTTCAGGTTTTTCAAAACGCACCATTTCAACTTTATCGAATTGATGTAAACGAATTAAACCTCTTGTATCTCTACCAGCTGATCCCGCTTCACTACGGAAACATGCAGTTTGACCAGTGAATTTTTCTGGTAACACGCCAGGTTGGATAATTTCATTTCTATAGAAGTTTGTTAATGGCACTTCTGCAGTTGGAATTGTATATAAGCCTTCTTTTTCAACTTTGAATAAATCTTCTTCAAATTTAGGTAATTGGCCTGTACCAAACATTGTATCTGCATTTACCAATTGAGGTGTCATCATTTCTGTATAACCATGTTGTGTTGTATGTTTTGTTAACATATAGTTCATTAATGCACGTTCTAATAAAGCACCATCTTTAGTTAAATAAACGAAGCGCGCACCTGATACTTTTGCAGCACGTTCGAAATCAGCCATTTTTAATTCTTCTACTAAATCCCAGTGCGCTTTTGGTTCAAAATCAAATTCACGAGGCGTACCCCATTTTTTTAATTCAACATTTTCAGTGTCGTCAGCACCTTGTGGTACGTCATCTGCAATTAAGTTTGGAATACGAATTAAGATATCACGAATTTTGTTATCTACTTCATTTAATTTTGCATCATTTTCTTTAATTTCATCGCCTAATTCACGCATTTCTTTAATGACGTCATCTGCATCTTCTTTATTACGTTTTTTTTCAGCGATTTGATCACTTACTTTGTTACGACGTGCTTTCATTTCTTCTGTTTTACCAATTAAATCACGACGTTGATTATCTAATTCTAATACTTCATCAACAACCTTTGAATCATCTCCTCGTAATTCAATTTTGCTCTTAACTTTGTCCGTTTCGTCTCTGAATTGCTTGATGTCTAACATATAATATTCATCCTTCCAAAAAATTTATATTGAGTGACCATAGCGATTTAAAATAAAAAAAGACCACGTCCCCATACAAGGGACGTGGTCTACGCGTTGCCACCCTATTTAACAATTTAATTAAATAAACTAAATTGCACTCCACTATCGATAACGGTTAAAACCGATTGTTCAATATAAGTAGGTAGATTCGCATAAAAATTAATTACTTGTTTACACTAACCACAAGCTCTCTGAAATTAATACCCTTATGTTACTTAGCCTACGAACAATACTTTATTAAGTTAATTTTAATATAGCAAAGTCATATATAATTTTCAAGCAGTTACCTCAACCAAATATAACAAACTACATACGTTAAAATTCTGTCAATTTTAGCATTTATAAATTTATTTAAAATAGTGTTGACGAAACGCTTAAGCAGGTATAATATTTTCTATTGTATTTAAAATGCACATGATATTTTCGCTTGTCTTAATAACTCATCATTTCATTAATTTAATATATAGAAGTTATGACTTTCGAATCTAAATAGGGAGGATTCATCATATGGAAACATTAACTAATGTGACAATTCCTAAACGTAATGACGAAACGCATAAAGGTGATTATGGAAAAATTCTTTTAATTGGTGGTAGTGCAAATTTAGGCGGAGCAATCATGTTAGCTGCCCGTGCATGTCTTTTTAGTGGAAGTGGTTTAATTACTGTAGCCACACATCCTACTAATCATGCAGCCATTCATTCACGTTGTCCTGAAGCAATGGTAATAGATATTAATGATACTAAAATGTTAACAAAAATGATTGAGAATACAGATAGTATTTTAATTGGACCAGGTCTTGGCGTTGATTTTAAAGGAAATAATGCGATTACTTTCTTACTACAAAATATTCAACCCCACCAAAACTTAATTGTAGATGGTGATGCAATTACAATATTTTGTAAACTTAAACCTGATATTCCTACATGTCGTGTTATCTTTACACCACATCAAAAAGAATGGGAACGTCTAAGTGGTATTCCTATTGAAGAACAAACGTATGAAAGAAATAGAGAAGCTGTGGATAAATTAGGTGCTACTGTAGTACTAAAAAAACACGGTACAGAAATCTTCTTTAAAGATAAAGAATACAAATTACCAATTGGCACACCTGCAATGGCTACAGGTGGTATGGGTGATACATTAGCTGGTATGATTACAAGTTTTGTAGGTCAATTTGATAGCTTACAAGATGCCGTTACGAGCGCAACTTATATTCACAGTTATATTGGTGAAAAACTTTCTGAAAAAATGTACGTTGTGCCCCCTTCAAAATTAATTAATCAAATTCCTTATGTAATGAAAGAATTAGAACGATAAATAATAAAAATAAGACTTCCCTATATGTGGGAAGTCTTATTTTTATATTTAATTCTGATCTGAATCATTCTCAATATCTTCATTTACACGATCCATGAAATCTTGTCTTACTTCGATGCGTTCATCATCTTCATCAGATTCAGTATGCAAAGCGTTACCAGGTGTCGTATCATCTATCACTTGTTCATTTGCGCTTTCTGTAGTTTGAGCACTCGCATTTTCTGTTTGTTGTGCCGCTTCAGTCGCAGCTTCATCTTCAGTTTTATCAATGACTTTCGCAACGGTTGATACGGCTTGATTATCGCCTAATTTCATTAATCGCACACCTTGTGTGGCACGGCCATTTTGAGAAATATCTTCAACTTGTAGACGAATAATAATGCCACCATCCGTTACAATCATTAAATCTTCTTGACCACTTACCGTTGTAATACATACCACATTACCATTACGTTCTGTAATTTTAGCCGTTTTTATACCTTTACCACCACGATTAGATAAACGATATTCACTTACAGGTGTTCGTTTACCATAACCTTTTTCAGTAACGACTAGAACTTCATCTTCACTTTCAGCATAGGCTACGTCTAAACCTACGACTACGTCATTTTCTCTTAGAGAAATACCTCTCACACCTGAAGCTGTACGACCTAGTGGGCGTAAACTATTTTCAGGGAATCGAATTAATGAGGCATGTGCTGTACCAAGTAAAATATCTTGTTTACCATCAGTAAGACGAACTGCGATTAATTCATCATCTTCTTTAAAGCCAATCGCAATTTTACCATTCTTATTAATATGAGAGAAGTTACTTAATGCAGAACGTTTAACAATACCTTTTTTAGTAGCAAAGACTAAGAAACTGTTCTCATCTTCTAAATCTCTTACGGCAATCATCGTACTAATCACTTCATCATTTTCAAGCTCAATCGCATTAATGACTGGAATACCTTTAGATTGACGAGATAATTCAGGTACTTCGTATCCTTTCAACTTATAAACACGGCCTTTATTCGTAAAGAATAAAACATTATCATGTGTACTTAATGTTACAAGTTGACTGACAAAGTCTTCTTCTAAGGTATTCATACCTTGTACACCTCGTCCACCTCTGTTTTGTGAACGATATGTAGATACAGGTAAACGTTTAATATAGTTGTTATGACTTAAAGTGATGACAATTTGTTCTTCAGGGATTAAGTCTTCATCTTCTAAGTGATCTAAACCACCCAATTGAATTTCAGTACGACGTTCGTCACCGAAACGTTCTTTAATTTCTGTAAGCTCATCACGAACAAGTTGAAGTAATACATCTTCATTTGCTAAAATCTCTTCTAATTCTGCAATATAACTTAATAATTCATTATACTCATTTTCAATTTTATCGCGCTCTAACCCAGTTAAACGACGTAAACGCATATCTAAAATGGCTTGAGCTTGACGTTCAGACAATTTAAAACGTTCTTGCAATGTTTCCATCGCCACTTTATCTGTGTCAGACTCACGAATAATAGAAATAATTTCATCAATATGATCCAGCGCAATTCTTAAACCTTCTAAGATATGTGCACGATCTTTCGCTTTTTTCAAATTGTATTCTGTACGACGACGTACAACTGTTTTTTGATGTTCTAAATATTCAACAAGCGCTTCTTTTAAGTTAATTAATTTAGGTCGACCATTCACAAGGGCAATCATATTTACACCAAATGATGTTTGTAATGGTGTATGTTTATATAAATTATTTAAAATAACATTTGCATTGGCATCTTTACGTACATCAATAACAACTCTTACCCCTGTACGTAAACTTGTTTCGTCACGAAGATCTGTGATACCTTCAATTCTTTTCTCACGCGCTAATTCTGCAATTTTCTCAATCATTCTTGCTTTATTCACTTGATATGGAATTTCAGTCACAACAATACGCTGACGACCACCGCCACGTTCTTCTATTGATGCACGTGCACGCATTTGAATTGATCCACGACCAGTTTCATAGGCACGTCTAATGCCACTTTTACCTAAAATTAAGCCAGAAGTTGGAAAATCAGGACCTTGAATATCTTCCATCAATTCTGAGATTGTGATATCAGGATTTTGACTTAAACGTAAGACTCCGTCAATGACTTCTGTTAAATTGTGTGGTGGAATATTTGTAGCCATACCAACCGCAATACCTGAAGCACCATTCACTAAAAGGTTAGGGAAACGAGAAGGTAAGACTTCGGGCTCTCTTTCTGTACCATCATAGTTATCTAAGAAATCAATAGTATCTTTATTGATATCACGTAACAGTTCTAATGTGATTTTGGTCATTTTTGCTTCGGTATAACGCATTGCCGCAGCACCGTCACCATCCATTGAACCAAAGTTACCTTGACCATCAACAAGAGGATAACGATAGCTAAAGGTTTGTGCCATTCTTACCATAGCATCATAAATTGAAGAGTCGCCGTGTGGATGATATTTCCCCATAACGTCCCCAACAATACGTGCTGATTTTTTATAAGGTTTGTCTGGAGTCATTCCTTGTTCATTTAGACCATATAAAATACGACGATGTACAGGTTTTAAACCATCACGTACATCTGGTAATGCACGTGAAACGATAACGCTCATCGCATAGTCTAAAAATGATTCGCGCATTTCGTTGGTTATATTTCTTTCATTAATTCTTGATTGTGGTAGAGAATCAGCCATCAAGATATCCTCCTTTTATAGTCAGTTCACATTAAGTTAAATTAGAAATCTAAATTAGCATAAACTGCATTATCTTCGATAAATTGTCTACGATTTTCAACAACGTCACCCATTAACATTTCAAATGTTTGATCCGCTTCTACTGCATCTTCAAGTTTTACTTGTAACATCATACGATTTTCAGGATTCATTGTTGTTTCCCATAATTGATCGGCATTCATTTCACCTAAACCTTTGTAACGAGAAATTTGCCATTTTGGAGTAGGATTTAGTTCAGCTTTTAATTTATCCAATTCACGATCGTTAAAGACGTAATATTTTTGTTTACCTTGTGTTAGCTTATACAATGGTGGTTGAGCGATGTATACATACCCAGCCTCAATTAATGGACGCATAAATCTGTAGAAGAATGTAAGTAATAATGTACGAATATGCGCACCATCTACATCAGCATCTGTCATGATAACAATCTTATGATAACGGGCTTTAGAAATATCAAATTCGCCACCTATGCCTGTACCAAATGCTGTAATCATTTGACGGATTTCATTGTTATTTAAAATACGATCTAAACGTGCTTTTTCCACATTTAATATTTTACCTCTCAACGGTAAAATCGCTTGTGTTTTTGAGTCACGACCTTCTTTTGTAGACCCCCCGGCAGAGTCACCCTCAACTAAGAAAATTTCACTTTCATCAGGATTTTTACTTGAACAGTCTGCCAGTTTACCAGGTAAACTTGAAATTTCTAATGCTGATTTACGACGTGTCACTTCACGCGCTTTTTTAGCTGCTACACGTGCTCTTGACGCCATGATTCCTTTTTCAACAATGATTCTTGCAACATTTGGATTCTCATATAAAAAGCGTTCAAAGTGTTCTGAAAATAATCGATCAACGATTTGACGTACTTCAGAGTTACCTAATTTCGTCTTCGTTTGACCTTCGAATTGTGGATTACCATGTTTTATAGAGACAACTGCTGTTAAACCTTCACGTGTATCTTCACCTGAAAGACGTTCTTTATCATCTTTAATAATCTTACTTTGAGTCCCATAACTGTTTAAGACACGTGTAAGTGCACGTTTAAAGCCATCTTCATGTGTACCACCTTCATATGTGTGGATATTATTCGCATAGGATAATAAGTTTGTAGCATAACCGCTATTGTATTGTATTGCAATTTCTACTTCGATATCATCTTTTGACTGATGAATATAAATAGGTTCGTCATGAATAGGTTCTTTATTTTCGTTCAGTAATTCAACGTAAGATTTAATACCACCTTCATAATGATACGTGTCTTCACGTTGTTCTTCATCTTCACGTTCGTCTCTTAGTGTAATTGAAATACCTTTATTTAAGAATGCTAATTCTCTAATACGTTTTTGAAGTGTTTCATAATTATAAACTGTTGTTTCTGAAAAGATTTCACTATCTGCTTTAAAGCGAATCACTGTACCTGTTTTATCCGTACTACCTATTTCTTTAAGATCAAATTGAGGCACGCCTTTTTTGTATGCTTGATGATAAATTGTTTCATTACGGTGTACATACACTTCTAAATCTTGTGATAACGCATTTACTACAGATGAACCTACACCATGTAGTCCACCAGATACTTTGTATCCGCCACCACCGAATTTACCTCCGGCATGAAGTACAGTAAGAATAACTTCTACTGCGGGACGTCCCATTTTTTCTTGAATATCGACAGGAATACCACGACCATTGTCAGTCACTTTAATCCAGTTGTCATTCTCAATCACTACTTCAATTTGATTAGCATATCCAGCTAGCGCTTCGTCAATACTGTTATCAACGATTTCCCATACCAAATGATGCAAACCTCTTTCTGAAGTTGAGCCAATATACATACCAGGGCGTTTACGTACCGCTTCAAGTCCTTCTAATACCTGTATTTGTCCAGCACCATAATTATCTGTGTTGTTTACATCTGACAATGTATTCACCATCACTTTCTATTACTTAATAATTTCACCTTGATTAATTCGGTAAAGTTTCGCATTATTCATGATTTCATGATCAATACCGTCTACCGATGTAGTTGTTACGAAGGTTTGTACTTTATGTTGAATTGTACTGAGTAAATGCGTCTGACGAGAATCATCAAGTTCACTTAAGACATCGTCTAATAATAAAATCGGATATTCTCCGACTTCAATGTTCATTAATTCTATTTCTGCTAGTTTAATTGATAAAGCGGTTGTTCTTTGTTGACCTTGAGATCCATAGGTTTGAGCATCCATGTCATTCACATTAAATCCTAAGTCATCTCTATGTGGACCGTATAAACATACTGCTCTATCCATTTCACGTTGTTGATATTCATTCAATAACGTGATGACTTCATCTAATAATTCACTCTTATTTTTACTTGTATCGCTAAGTTTAATACTTGGTAAATATTTTAGAGATAATGTTTCACGTTGGTTCGTAATACCAGCGTGGATAGGCTGTGCTAAAGCCTCTAATTCTTCAATAAATTGCTCACGTCTTAAAGTGACATTAAGCGCATATTGTGCAAATTGTTGATTTAAAACCTCTAGCATCGTTTTATCTGTTTTTTGACCAAGTTGTAACTGCTTAAGATAATTATTTTTTTGTTTGAGAATACGTTGATATTGAGCTAAATCGTTGAGATATACTGCAGAAATTTGCCCTAATTCCATATCTATAAATCGTCTTCTAATTTGAGGAGAACCTTTAACAATATTTAAGTCTTCAGGTGCAAAAAGAACCACATTTAGATGTCCAACATACTGTGTTAGTCGACTTTGTTCCAAGTGGTTCACTTTAACTTGTTTACCTTTTTTAGTTATATACATCGTTAATGGCATGGTTCCGTGTCTATAACTTAGCTCACCCTCTATTTTAGCATACTCAGAGTTAAACCGTATAAGTTCCTTGTCATTGGAGGTTCGGTGACTTTTAGCTAAAGCAAGGACGTAAATTGATTCAAGTAAATTTGTCTTTCCCTGTGCATTTTCTCCAATAAGAATATTCACTTCAGGATGACAATTTAACGTAACCGCTTCATAGTTACGATAGTTTTCTAATTGGAGTGTTTTAAGCTTCATTGCTCACCTTGATGAATAATAATAAATGAATCGATATCTGGAATATCAGGGAAGTCGATACGATCTTGGTCAGCTAGCTTTTTTCCACGACGTGTTTCACGTTCGCCATTTAATAAAACATCGTAATCTTGTAAGAACCATTTTGCTTGTCCACCTGATTCGATGATACCTTCTGTTTTAAGAAATTGACCTAACGTAATCTCGCCTTCAACTATTACTTCTTGAACCAAAATAATCACTCCATTTCTTTATATATCATTACTATATTATACCTTTTTTAGGAATAAATTTCATTTAAAATGAAGTGTGAAACCGTTTACTTTTAAATAAGTTTTTGTTATTTTAAATTGTTATGTAAAAAATAGATGATTTTTTGAAATTATGACAAAAATAATCAGAGACAATATCTCAATTTTTAATTTTAAGGCCTATTTCAGCGAATATAATGAGTTGTAGATAAAAACCACGTTTTACTAAATTTAGCTTCACTATGAACCTCTGAGATAGTTTAAAATTACTGTTTTAATCAATAAAAAAGTAGAACAGTAATTCAATAAGAACTCTGTTCTACTTTAACTTTTTAATTAATCTTTAATGACTAGTATGTTCTGATTGGTAAAATGAGTTGAGTGACTGAATCATCTGCTTTTGGTTTTAAGATAAATGGTTTCATCGTACCAAAGAATTCTACTTCAACTTCATCATTATCAATTGCTTTTAATGCGTCCATCATATATTTTGAGTTGAATGAAATTTTCAAATTGCCACCTTCAACATCAGTTGCTGTAACTTCTTCTTTTACTGTACCGATTTCTGGTGATGTAGATGATAATTCTACAACCTCATTTCCAGTACTTAATTTAATTACGTTATTTCCGCCTTCACGTGCAAGTAATGACGCACGATCTATCGCATGATAGAATTCTCCGTTATCTAATCCTAATTTGATTTCATAGTTTTCAGGGAAAAGACGTGTTGTATCAGGATAATGACCTTCTAATAAACGTGAAATAAAGTTTACGTTACCGACCTTGAACAATACTTGATTAGATGCAAAGAAGATATCGATGTCTTCATCATTATCACTCATAATTTTATTTAATTCAGATAATGCTTTACCTGGAATAATAACATTTTTATTTTCCGATTCATCTTCAAGCTTTAATTTTCTTACAGCCAAGCGGTGTGAATCCGTAGCAGTGCATATTAATTCATTATCTTGTATAAGCCAGTTCACACCAGTTAAAACTGGCCGTGTTTCTGAGGTGGACACTGCAAAGTTTGTTTGCGCAATAATGTTTTTAAGTACTTTTACAGATAATTGAATTGCATCATCACGTGATACTTGCGGTAATAATGGATATTGTTCAGGATCTAAACCACTTAAATTAAATTCTGAATGTCCTGATGTGATAAGGGTTTGAAACTGTTCATTTGTTGATAATTTAACATCTTTGCCTGGTAATTTTTTAATGATGTCAACAAAGAAACGACCAGGAAGAACCACTGATCCAGTTTCAGTAATATCAACAATATCTTCTCCATCTACTTGTTTAGGAATCGTGATTTCAATTGAAATTTCTGAATCAGAACCAGTTAAAATAACATTATTATCTTTAGCATCAATTTTGATACCTGTTAAAATTGGTAAAGTTGTTCTTGGTGAGATTGCCTTTAATGTATCATTCAATTGTGTGATAAAGTAATCTCTTTTTATTGTAAATTCCATTATTAATTTAAACTCCTTCCAGTCGTTTATACTTAAATTATATAGGTTTTAAAATCATAGTAATAGTAGTAGGGCTTGTGGATTAGTGGATATCTTATGAAACGCCTTTTATATCAAAGTTATACACATGTGGATAAGTTGTTAATGATGTGTATTACTTTTTCACATTATCCACAATTTAACCTTTTCTAGATTCTTGCTATATTTATAAAATTATTTAGAAGCACAATCATCTTTGATATTGAATGTCATATTTTAGCAATGCTGTTATATAACAGATTCATATTTCCTATTACTGTTTACGTATTTCTTTTTCTAAATCTTCGACTTCTTGTTTGAAAATTGGATCCGCCTTAATATCATTCGAAATTTTTTCGTGTGCGTGAATAACTGTAGTATGATCGCGTCCTCCAAATTCCTCACCAATTTTTGGTAATGAAAAATCAGTTAATTCTCTAGATAGATACATTGCGATTTGTCGTGGATATGCAATCGACTTTGTTCTTTTCTTAGCACTAAAATCTTCGATGCGTACATTGTAATAATGCCCAACTACTTTTTGAATATCTTGAATCGAGATTTTTTTAGATTTGGGAACTTGAATAATATCTTTTAATGCTTCAGCAGCAAGTTCTGTTGTAATCGGTTTACCTTGTAATTTTGAATAAGCAAGTAAACGCGTTAAAGCTCCTTCAAGTTCACGAATATTTGATTGAATTTGATTTGCAATATAATTCAATGCTTCTGCTGGAATTTCTAAGTTCTCTTCTTCGATTTTTTTCTGCAAGATGGCCATACGTGTTTCATAATCTGGTGGCGTGATATCAACAATGAGACCCCATTCAAATCGAGAACGTAAGCGATCTTCAAGTTTTGCTATTTCTTTAGGTGGACGATCACTTGAAATAACAATTTGTTTTTTATTTTGATGTAATTCATTAAATGTGTGGAAAAATTCTTCTTGTGTTTGTTCTTTATTTTGAATGAATTGAATATCATCAATTAATAATACATCGATATTTCTATATTTTTCTCTAAATGCTTCAGGTTCATTGTTACGAATGGATTTAATAAAATCATTTGTAAACTTTTCGCTTGAAGTATAAAGCACTTTGGCATTCGGTTTATTACTTAGTACGTGATGACCAATGGCATGCATTAAATGCGTTTTCCCTAATCCTACGCCTCCATAGATAAATAATGGATTATAAGCTTGTGCAGGTGCTTCAGCTACAGCTAAGCTTGCTGCATGTGGGAAGCGGTTGCCAGGACCAATCACAAATGTATCAAACGTATTATGTGTATTAAATTGATCGATATCATCATGGCTATCATCAATGGCAGACGTTTTGTTTACAGTATTTGATTGTTTACGACTCGTTTCATCAAGTTCAGCGAGTTGTTCAGCAGTGTAAAATTTTGGATCAACTTCATAACCAATGATGTCTTTCATAATTGTTTGAATTACATCTTTATAATTTGAGTTTAACCAATCAGCATAAAACTCATGAATAACAAAGATGTAAGCAACATTGTCGCGAATTTCTTTAAGTTCAGTGTCTTTTAAAAACGTATTAAACGTTGTTTTCGAAATCTCTGACTCAGCTACTTCTAATACCTTTTTCCAAATTTCTTGTTCCGACATATATAAACTCCATCTTTCTATAAATTTAAGACTTATACACAGTTTTTATAAGCGTGGATAAAAATAATCACAGCATGTTAATAATTATCCACAAGTTAATCACATTCGGTGGATAACTTTATATATGCTATGATTTATACACAGTAAAAACACGTATAGAATTTATAAAAAAATCCTATAAGATAAATGATTCAGACGACTTATCCACACAATTATACTTTTTAACTGCAATAGATGTCAAATGGCTGTGAATATGTTTGTAAATTTGGTATAAATCTGTGAATATGTTATTGATTATCCACAAAAAATTAAATACTATATGTGAATAAGTGGATAAAAAATGATACCATAATTTAATGTACTATAACAGGTTTGGGAAATAATTTATAAACGTGTATTAAATATGTATAAAATTGAGAAGCTACTAAATCAATGAAATGTATAAATATTAAAAAATAAAAGTGATATAACTAAAAGAACGTCTTGAAATTCATTAATTGGTTTCAAAAGCTGCTTGCTTTATAAATGGTAATTTGTTATATTGTAGTAGTTGCTTGAATTATGACTAGATAAAATCGAATTAAATCAAAATGATTTGATATTAACAATTATCATTTATCTATTAAAATAGTCAGGTTCATTAGAAGTAGATTTAGTGAACGAGATATAATATGTAGATGGAGGTGTTTTGCATGGTAAAACGTACTTATCAACCAAATAAACGTAAACATAGTAAAGTTCATGGTTTCAGAAAACGTATGAGCACTAAAAATGGCCGTAAAGTTTTAGCGCGTCGTCGTCGTAAAGGCCGTAAAGTTTTATCAGCATAAGATCACTGACTTCTCAGTGGTCTTTTTTTTCGTTTTAAACCCACACATTTTAATAGATGAATGTAACATAAAGAACAATGTAAGCGAGTGATTTAAGCGTGGAGAAAGCTTATCGTATAAAAAGGAATAGTGAGTTCCAAAAAATTTATAAAAAGGGAAAATCTGTAGCCAATAGACAATTTGTTGTGTATACATTAAACAATGAGTATGAACATTTTCGCTTAGGCATTAGCGTTTCTAAGAAAATCGGAAATGCTGTAACTCGAAATCGTATTAAGCGTGCCATTAGAGAAAACTTTAAAGTGCATAAGCAAGATATGATTTCAAAAGATATTATTGTAATAGCGAGACAACCTGCTAAAAATATGTCAACTTTAGAGATTCAAGGCAGTTTAGAACATGTATTGAAAATAGCAAAGGTATTTAATAAGAGAATTAATTAAATTTAGACTGACGGAAGTCTAACGTTAGACAAACCGAAGACTAATCATTAGGTTATAAAACAATATATTCGCAATTTAATTAGAAACTTATTACAATATTATATTGAAATTTTACTTAACTAGGGAGGCGAGAATGGATAATGGATTTTGATACAATTACAAGTATTTCAACTCCAATGGGAGAAGGTGCAATTGGTATTGTACGGTTGTCTGGTCCAGAAGCGGTTGAAATAGGCGATAAGTTATATAAAGGAAAGAAAAAATTAAAAGATGTTCCATCACACACTATTAATTACGGCCATATTATAGATCCTGAGACAGACGAAGTTGTAGAAGAAGTGATGATTTCAGTTTTACGTGCACCAAAAACCTTTACACGTGAAGATATTATTGAAATTAATTGTCATGGAGGTATTTTGACAATCAATCGCATACTAGAACTTACCATGACACATGGTGCTAGAATGGCGGAACCTGGCGAATATACTAAGCGTGCGTTTTTAAATGGCCGAATTGACTTATCTCAAGCAGAAGCAGTCATGGACTTCATTCGTTCTAAAACGGATAGAGCCTCTAAAGTTGCAATGAATCAAATTGAAGGTCGTTTGAGTGATTTAATTAAACGACAACGTCAATCGATATTGGAAATTCTTGCCCAAGTTGAAGTGAACATTGATTATCCAGAATATGATGATGTTGAAGATGCAACAACGGAATTTTTACTTGCGCAGTCTAAAAAAATTAAAAATGAAATTAATCAATTATTAGAAACGGGAACTCAAGGTAAGATTATGAGAGAAGGATTATCTACAGTGATTGTCGGTAAACCGAATGTAGGTAAATCTTCAATGCTAAATAATCTTATTCAAGATAATAAAGCCATTGTCACTGAAGTAGCTGGAACAACTCGAGATGTATTAGAAGAATACGTTAATGTACGTGGTGTCCCATTAAGACTTGTTGATACAGCAGGTATTCGTGATACTGAAGATATTGTAGAAAAAATAGGCGTAGAGCGCTCACGTAAAGCATTAAGTGAAGCGGATTTAATTCTTTTTGTATTAAATAATAACGAGCCTTTAACTGAAGAAGATCGTACATTATATGAAGTAATAAAAACTGAAGATGCTATTGTTATCGTTAATAAAACAGATTTAGAACGTCGATTAGATATTGAAGAAGTTAAAACTATGATAGGGGACACACCACTTATTCAAACATCAATGTTAAAACAAGAAGGTATCGACGAATTAGAATTACAAATCAGAGATTTATTCTTTGGTGGAGAAGTACAAAATCAAGATATGACGTATGTTTCAAACTCTAGACATATCTCACTTTTAAAACAAGCAAGACAAACAATTCAAGATGCCATTGATGCAGCTGAAGCTGGTATTCCTATGGATATGGTTCAAATTGATTTAACTCGTACATGGGAAATATTAGGAGAAATTATTGGAGAATCAGCAAGTGATGAATTAATTAATCAGCTATTTAGTCAATTTTGTTTAGGTAAATAATAAAAATTAAGACGGTCATTAGTCTAAAATGAATAATAATAATTAAGGAAAAAATAGGGAGGTCAATTCAATGGTTCAAGAATATGACGTAATTGTTATTGGTGCCGGTCACGCTGGAATTGAAGCGGGATTAGCTTCAGCAAGACGTGGTGCTAAAACGTTAATGTTAACCATTAATTTAGATAATATCGCCTTTATGCCATGTAACCCATCAGTCGGTGGCCCAGCAAAAGGAATAGTAGTACGTGAAATCGACGCATTAGGTGGCCAAATGGCTAAAGCCATTGATAAAACACACATTCAAATGCGTATGCTTAATACTGGTAAAGGTCCAGCAGTTCGTGCATTACGTGCTCAAGCTGATAAAGTGCTTTATCAACAAGAAATGAAACGTGTCATTGAAGATGAAGATAACTTAGATATCATGCAAGGCATGGTAGACGAATTATTGATTGAAAATGATGAAGTTAAAGGTGTACGTACGAATATAGGTACAGAGTATCATGCGAAAGCTGTAGTCATCACGACAGGTACATTTTTACGTGGAGAAATCATTTTAGGTAATATGAAATATTCAAGTGGTCCAAACCATCAACTTCCATCTATTTCATTAGCTGATAACTTAAGAGAACTTGGGTTTGAAGTGGTGCGTTTTAAAACAGGTACACCGCCACGTGTGAATTCTAAAACAATTGACTATTCTAAAACCGAGATTCAACCTGGCGATGACGTTAGTCGTGCGTTTAGTTTTGAAACTACCGAATACATTTTAGACCAACTCCCTTGTTGGCTCACGTATACAAATGATCGTACACATAAAGTCATTGATGATAATTTACATTTATCAGCTATGTACTCAGGTATGATTAAAGGTACAGGTCCACGTTATTGTCCATCTATTGAAGATAAATTTGTACGTTTCAATGACAAACCACGTCATCAACTTTTCTTAGAACCAGAAGGACGTAATACGAATGAAGTTTATGTGCAAGGCTTATCAACCAGTCTTCCTGAACATGTTCAACGCCAAATGTTAGCTACTATTCCGGGTCTTGAAAAAGCAGATATGATGCGTGCAGGTTACGCGATTGAATATGATGCGATTGTGCCAACACAATTATGGCCAACATTAGAAACTAAAATGATTAAAAACTTATATACTGCAGGGCAAATTAATGGTACATCTGGTTATGAAGAAGCAGCAGGCCAAGGCATTATGGCAGGTATTAACGCTGCAGGTAAAGTATTAGGTATAGGCGAAAAAATTCTAAGTCGTTCAGATGCTTATATTGGTGTCTTAATTGATGATTTAGTAACAAAAGGAACGAATGAGCCTTATCGTTTATTGACTTCTCGTGCTGAATATCGCTTATTATTACGTCATGATAATGCCGACTTACGTTTAACTGATATTGGTTATGACTTAGGCATGATTTCTGAAGAACGTTATGCACGTTTTAATGATAAACGTCAACAAATTCAAGATGAAATTGACCGTTTATCAAATATCCGTATTAAACCAAATGAACATACGCAATCTGTGATTGAAGCTCATGGTGGTTCACGCTTAAAAGATGGTATCTTAGCCATTGATTTATTGCGTCGTCCTGAAATGACGTATGATACAATTTTAGAGATATTAGAAGAAACACATCAGTTACCAGAAGCGGTAGAAGAACAAGTTGAAATTCAAACGAAATATGAAGGTTACATCAATAAATCATTACAACAAGTTGAAAAAGTTAAACGTATGGAAGAAAAGAAAATTCCAGAAGACTTAGATTATAGTAAAGTGGATAGTTTAGCCACTGAAGCACGAGAAAAATTAGCAGAGGTTAAACCATTAAATATTGCGCAAGCATCACGTATTTCAGGTGTTAATCCTGCAGATATTTCTATCTTACTTGTATATTTAGAACAAGGTAAATTACAAAGGGTGAAAAATTAATGAGTGGCATCGAATGGTTAACAAAAGCGTTAAGTGAGCAAGGGATTGAATTAACAGAACAACAACAACAACAATTTCAAACCTATTATCGTTTGCTTGTTGAATGGAATGAAAAAATGAATTTAACAAGTATTACTGATGAGCATGAAGTTTACTTGAAACATTTCTATGATTCTATTACAGCTGGATTTTACTATGATTTTAATCAACCACTAACACTTTGTGATGTAGGGGCT
Source organism: Staphylococcus sp. HMSC034C12 (assembly GCF_001835895.1). Lineage (NCBI taxonomy): Bacteria > Bacillati > Bacillota > Bacilli > Caryophanales > Staphylococcaceae > Staphylococcus > Staphylococcus sp. HMSC034C12. The sequence goes on from NZ_KV826359.1 coordinate 36,872, forward strand.
GGTGCTGGATTTCCAAGTATTCCTTTAAAAATTGTTTTTCCAGAATTGAAAGTAACCATTGTCGATTCATTAAATAAACGTATTCAGTTTTTAAATCATTTAGCAGTTGAACTTGGATTAACACAAGTAAGTTTTGTTCATGATCGAGCAGAAACATTTGGTAAAGGTGTCAATAGAGAAACATATGATGTGGTAACAGCACGTGCAGTGGCAAGACTTACTGTTCTAAGTGAGTTATGCTTGCCGTTAGTTAAAAAAGGCGGGCAGTTTATTGCATTAAAGTCTGCAAAAGGTGAAGAAGAATTAGCAGAAGCACAATTTGGTATAAGCATCTTAGGTGGAGAGTTTAGTGATTCTTACACATTTGATTTACCAGAAGATGCAGGTGAAAGACAAATGATTATAGTTGATAAGCGCCGTCAAACGCCTAAAAAATATCCTAGAAAACCTGGTACACCTAATAAAGCTCCTTTATTAGAAAATTAATCAATTTTTCGGTTACTCATGTTAAAATTGATTTTAAGAGGAGTGAATGGACAATGAAAAAACCTTTTTCTAAACTATTTGGTTTAAAAAATAAAGAAGACATCGTTGATTATATTGAAGAAAATCGTCATTCAAGTGTGGAATCCATTCAAATAGAGCGTATCGTACCTAACCGTTATCAACCGCGCCAAGTGTTTGATTCAAGTAAAATTACAGAACTTGCTGAGTCGATAGAAGAACATGGGTTATTACAACCCATTGTCGTTCGACCTATAGAAGAGAATATGTATGAAATTATTGCAGGTGAACGACGATTTAGAGCATTACAATCCTTGCATCAATCTAAAGCAGACGTCATTATTCGTCATATGAATGATGAAGAAACTGCTGTAGTGGCCCTTATTGAGAATATCCAACGTGAAAATTTATCTGCAATAGAAGAAGCCGAAGCTTATAAAAAGTTACTTGAAATTGGACAAACCACTCAAAGTGAGTTAGCGCAAAGTCTTGGAAAAAGCCAAAGTTTTATAGCTAATAAATTACGCTTACTTAAATTAGCACCAAAAGTAATTGTACGATTACGTGAAGGTAAAATTACAGAACGCCATGCACGCGCAGTATTATCCTTAAAAGAAGCGGATCAAGAACAATTGATTGAACAAGTTATTGCTCAGAAATTGAATGTCAAACAGACAGAAGCTCGTGTGAAACAAAAATTAGGCCCTGAAAAAGTAAAAGCAAAAACATTCCAATTTTCTAAAGATTTGACACAAGCACGTGATGAAGTTGGTAAGAGTATTCAAGCCATTGAAGACTCGGGTATTCATGTTGAGCATCGTGATAAAGATCACGAGGATTATTATGAAATTAAAATAAAACTATATAAACGTTAATGACTAAAAGAACAGGTAGAATGAATGTTGCATTCAGTATCCTGTTCTTTTTTTGTCACCTATTTTATAATAATGGATTCTTTATTTCATATTTACATAGTTTAAAAATAGAATTACAATATTATTAAACGAAACGTATCGTTTAATAATTAAGGTAAGAAGGGTTTCATGTGTTCGGAATATCAATTTCAAGTGCGATACTTCATTTTGTGATTGGAGGTATCGCTGTTGCCTTTGCATCGATTATGGCTGAGAAAGTAGGAGGAAAAATGGGTGGCATTATTGCGACTATGCCGGCAGTCTACCTAGCAGCTATTATTGCTTTAGCCATAGATCATCGAGGAGAACAGCTGATTCAAATGTCGATACATCTTAGTTCAGGAGCTATAATAGGTATTATTTCTTGCATCATTACAGTATTTATTACGTCGATTTATATAAATAAACGAGATTATAAAAAAGGTACAGCGTTTGCATTTATTTGTTGGTTAGTCATTTCAATTGCTATTTTTGCGGTACGACACATTTCTTAATATTTGGAGGATTTTTTAATGAAATTAACTTTTATCAAATTTCTCGTGGGTGGTTTAGCTGTTATGTTAAGTTATATTATTTCAGTTATGCTACCTTGGAAAGAATTAGGTGGCGTTTTTGCAACATTACCTGCAGTATTTCTTGTTTCTTTATTTATTACTGGTATGCAACATGGAGATGTCGTTGCCAAACATGTTAGTAGAGGTGCAGTTTTTGGTATGACAGGTGTATTATGTAGTATCTTAGCAACATGGGCAATGTTATATTCTACACATGAGTGGTTACTTAGTATTTTGGTTGGTTTTGTTGTATGGTTTATTAGTGCAGTAATTATCTTTGAAATTGTAGAATTTATTTCACGTTTAAGAAGGAGAAAAGATGGCTGGAAGACCGAAAGATCCAACAATCAATGAAAAAATATTTAAAGAAATTGATCAATTATTAGAAACGACTTATTTTAGAGATATAACAATAGATCAAATTTCTGAAAATACAGGTGTTTCTAAAGCGACAATTTATAGACGTTGGAAAGATAAATCATCTATTATTGTCGATATGTTTGTCAGTCGAATCCACGTTTTTGAAAATGATTATAAAACGATGTACGAGGAATTGTATCATTTTCTAATAAGAATTATGAATATTTATCAAACTCATTTAGGTCGTGCTGTGATTGAAATATTAATTAGTTATCAACCATCTGAAGCACGTGACATATTTATGAAAGGTTATTTTGATAGCAATCGTAAAATATTGAAGACTATTATTTCTAAATATATTGACGAAGCGGACCAAGATTTATTTATTGATTTAATTTTTTCACCGATTTATTTTAATATATTGATTAAACCTCACGTCCTTAATGAAACTTATATTAAAAAGTTATTAAAAGTAATTTTAGATGCATATAATGTTGAATAGTAAAAATATTGAAACTATAAGAAATTAGAGTATCATTCTTATTCTTATATAACCCGTAGATGATTTTAATCTATGGGTTTTTTATTAATAATCAGTATTATACGATTTCGCTTTCCTAGGGGATAGTTTCAGTTTATGTCAACTCAAAGTCTTTTCATGTTTATTTATGATTAAGGTCTCAATCTTTAATTTGTCCTACCCCTTTAGGAGTTTCATTACCAATACTTTGCTTATATTTGTTCTAAAGATCTTAAAATATTGCGATATACTAAAATGTAAAACATTTTTTACACTAAAACTAAGATAATGTAAAAGAAAATTGATAGCTTTTTATTAGAAAAAACGCTTTTATAAATATAGTATTATGATTTTAAAAATTAAATAAAAATAGTTTAATTTATAACGAGGTGAATGAATGGATATCGGTCAACAAATAAGAAAATATCGAGAAAGAGATGAATATTCTCAAGAATACTTAGCGGAAAAATTATATGTTTCTAGACAGACAATATCAAATTGGGAAAATGAAAAGAGTTATCCAGATATTCATAATTTACTAGTAATGTGTGAGTTGTTTGATATCTCACTAGATGATTTAGTTAGAGGAGATTTAAATTCAAATAAACAAGAATCTATAAAAAGAAAAATGAACATTTGGTCGTTAGTTATGATTATTGGATTTACTTTGTCTTCTATACTTATAGGTCCTCTCTTATATTATTTTAATTCATGGGGATTTATAATAATTGCTATTCTTTTTTTAATTAGCTTTTATAGTGGTACTCAAATTGATAAAATTAAGTATAAATATAATTTAGATAACTACGATAGAATAGTAGCTTTTATGAATGGTAAAGATCCAAACGAAGTAAAATCTAGTGAAAAAAGGAATATATTTACTAGTATATTATCTTTTATTTTTATAGTGGGTTTATTTTTATGTATGTGTTATTTGAGTATATATTTAACAGAGATATTTTTAAAATATTAATGAAAGAGAAGCTCAATTCATTTTGAGCTTCTTTTTTTATTCTAATGGTTATTTTTTTCGTATCTTTTCAAAATATAGCCACCGCCAAGTAAGCCTACCGGCACACCAATAAATGGCGTTGTAATACTACTAGCAACTAATACTATCAGAGCTAACATGATACCATTAAACCCATTTACTTTTAAACTTAATAAGTCGTAATATGCGTGTTGAATCATTTCTTTAATAGTCATTTTAACATTTCCTTTCAATCTATTATTTAAATGGCGTCTTTAATGATGCGTTCTGAATGAATGAACGAAATAACTGCAAATATCAGATATACAAGTGAATAGATAACCATGACAATGAAGATAGGTGTCAATGTATAATTACCTATTAACATCATAAATGCGTTTGCTGCAAAAAAGGCATGGAGTAAAGAAACCACTAATGGTAAACCGAAATTGAATATAATCTTTAAAGCTAGTCCTTTTATCATATCTGTATTCGTAAAACCAATACGTCGCAGAATACGATAATTATTTATTTCATCTTCAGTTTCATCCATTTGTTTAATATAAATAATGCAACCAGCTGCTACTAAAAATGCAAGACCTAAGAAAGAAGTGACAAATATAAGAATGCCATTACTTTCATCAATTGCTTTTTTGTTTTCACTTTTTAAAACTACATTTTGGTTTCCTTTTTTAGCTAATGTTTCACCTTTTGAAAGATCACTATGATGCTTAATATTAAAACCATAATGATGTGTAAGTTGATTTTTTGTTTTTAAAGCATTATAGTTGTCTACGCTAATTTTAAGTACTGGCCCACCCAGTGAAGCATCCATTGGAATGATTTCATTTAAATCTTTTTTATCTACATAAAATGTCTTTACTTGTTGTCCTTTTAGTTTTAAATCTTTATGAATTTGAACATTAAACATCATTGAAAGTGGACCTTGTAAATTTGTAATTGTAGCGTGATGACCTTTGATATGAGGATCAGCCATAATCGATATACTTTCATTTTGCATTGCATTACCCGTTTTACTTTTAATGACATCATTTTCAATAATATGGGTATTGGCATTTTCATACGTTTTTTTTGTATAGGGTATACCGTGTTGGTTAAGTTGATGTTCAAATTGTTGGGCCGTCTTTGCTTTAGTAAAGTTAATATCTTGAGGTGACGATGATTGAATATTAAAGTCAGCATTTGCTTTACTAATTGCTCCGAAACACAATATTGTTACTGTAACTGCTGAAATGACTGTAATAATAGTTAAAGACATCGCATTTTTCTTCATTCTATACATAATCGAAGATGTAAAGACGACATCAGTGATAGAGACACGACCCTGTTTTGATTTTTTTAAAGATTTAAAAATAATTGAAACTGAACTTCTGAAAAACAAATATGCGCCTGCTACAGTTAAGAATAAAATAATAAACGGCGTTAATAAGGCCATTGTTAATTCTTGAAATTTACCAAACATTTCTGTAGACATATAATAACCTAACATCATCATTATGAGTCCAAGAATACCAGCAATACATTCTGGCGTGGTGATTTTCGCTTTTACTGCCTCTGTTTTCATACTGTCTTTCATCATAGAAAGTATGGTTCTTCGTTTTAAAAAGATAGTATCTTCTAACATAATTAGAATAAACGCTAACATTAGCATGATCATTGTTTGAATTAAAGCTGCTACTTCAAATCCTATAGATGCATGAATATGTAAATGCATCAGTTTTATTAATATTGAAAGCAATAATTTTGAACCTAAAATACCAACGATGACGCCAATAATGCCTGTACTAATAAATAAAGTGATTTGTTCGATAGCAAGCATTCTAAGAATGTTACCACGTGTTAGTCCAATGAGTTCGAATAATGCAAATTCGCGTGTACGACGTTTAATAAATAGATGGTTCGTATACATTAAGAAAATGATAATCGTAATGAATAAAAAAATTGAACCAACTTTTGCACCTTGATTGATTATTTTTGATGTACCATTATTTAAGCTATGTGTGTATTGTAATGTGACAAAACTAAAATATAAGATGATACTTAAGATTAATGAAAAAAGATATAATACATAATGTTTGATATTACTTTTTAAATTCTTTAATGTAATTTGATTAAACGTCATTTGCCACACCACCTAGGGCTGATTGTAATTGAATGATTTCATTATAAAATTTAGATTTTGTTTTACTTTGTTGAAGAATTTCTGAATGAATATCGCCATCTTTTAACATAATGACACGTTGTGCAAAACTTGCTGCTGAAGGATCATGAGTAACCATAATAATCGTACTATTAAATTGTTTGTTCATATCTTCTAAGCGATGAAGTAAATCTTGTGCACTTTTCGAATCCAGTGCACCTGTTGGTTCATCTGCAAAAATGATGGATGGTTGATGTACAAAAGCACGTGCAGCAGCTGTACGTTGTTGTTGACCTCCAGAAATTTCACTAGGATATTTATCACTTAAATCATAAATATCAAGTGCCTCTGTGACATCTTGATAGTTTTTTTCCATTTCATCTTTTTTCATTTTTTGGACAGATAATGGCAACATAATATTTTCTTTAACTGTTAATGTAGGTAAAACGCTATAATCTTGGAAAATAAAACCAAGTTCTTTCTTACGGAATTGTGCTAATTTTTTATTAGACAACTGGTTTATCTCATTGCCACTGATTTCTACAGTACCGTCTGAAATGCTATCAATCGAACTGATAACATTAAGAAGGGTTGTCTTACCTGAACCAGATGGTCCCATAATGGCAACGAATTCTCCTTTATCGACTGAAAAGTTAATATCGTGTAGTGCTTTAAATTTTTGTTTCGTTCCATAAATTTTTGATACATGATTAACGTTTAAAATAGGCATGATTTTCATACTCCTTGTAAGTTTTATAATTTTTCTTTCGCTTTAATTGGAATGTCTGATTGTTTTACTTCTTTATATGATGTAATGGTGTGAGATTTTTCGCTTACAACTAAGTAATGATGTTGTTTTAATTTTTTAGACGCTGTATAATCAATGTTTTTAGCTTTACCATCTTTGGTGTAACCTGTTTGATTGTAATGGTAGATATAGAAGTCTTTTTCCTTATCAACGACTTCCACTTTTGATGGTTTTTGAGTCTTAACATAATACTCATGCGTTGGTGCTAAGGGATTTAATTTATTCCAATCATTGATAGAACGATTGTTAGGATGTTGGTCTGAATATGCGTTTAATCCAAATAAACCACCTATAATGACTACAATAATGACAAGAATAGTTAATATGATTCTTAATAATAATTTCAATCTCATCACTCCTTATCTCTATTACACTTCTTATTTTAAAAGGGTGAATGAAGCGGTGCCTTTATCTAACCTTACAAAGTAAGAGGTGTATCTTACGAATGTGAAAGATTTAAATAATAATCAGTCGTAAGAAGAATGAAACGTGTTTGAAAAGTATGTATGATAGAGTAGAAGTAATCGAGAATAAGAAAAGATGATAGGCGGGATGAAATGTGAAAAGAGAAATCATGGAGTGGGTTATATCCATTGTAGTGGGGCTACTGGTTGTTATTGTAGTAACAAAGTTTATTGGCGAATCTTATACAGTATCTGGATCTTCAATGCATCCAACGTTTCAAGATCGCAATAAAGTGATTATAAGTAAAATTTCTAAATCTATGAATCACATTGATAATGGTGATGTCGTTGTATTTCATGAAGATTCAAAACGTGATTTTATTAAACGTGTGATTGGCACACCAGGGGATACAGTAGAATATAAGGGAGACCAATTATATGTAAATAATAAAAAAGTGTCTGAACCGTATTTAGATTACAATAAGAAACATAAACAAGGTCAATATTTAACAGGCTCATTTAAATCAAGTCAAATTAAAGGTTCAAATGGTGAAATGAAACTTCCTAAAGATAAATATTTAGTTTTAGGAGATAATAGACAAAATAGTATAGATAGCCGATTTGATGTTGTAGGTCTAGTAGATAAAAAACAACTTGTAGGTAAAGTCGTTTGGAGATATTGGCCATTTAATGAATGGAAAACTAACTTCAATCCAGGAACATTTTAAAAATAAAGTCACAACGAACATTTTTAATTCGTTGTGACCTTTTATTTTATAGTAGAGTTTTTATCCTATACAAACTACAAGAGTAAATAGAATTTATTTTGAATTTGTCGTCCCCAAAAAAGAGAACTAAGCTTGAAAAAAGCTTGCGACAAATGCATTTTTCAATTCAATCATCGACTACTAATATATATAAAACCGGAGACATTTAATGATGTCTCCGGTTCTGTCCTATTTCATTTTAGATTGTTGGTTTGTGTTATGTTTAATATAGTCCTTTTTACGTTGATGATCAGGTTGTAAGGTTAAACCTAAGAATTTTCTTTCTTGATTTGCATCTTTGAAAAATGAAATCATCATTAAAATAACAACAAAACTAAATGGTAATGCTGAAATAATAGCAGCTGATTGCAGAGCATCTAGACCTGTCGATCCACCAGATAGTAAAAGTACGTAGGCAATCGCTGATAACATGACGCCCCAAACAATCTTAACAAAACCGGATGGATTTAAACGACCAAATGATGTTTGCATACCTAATACAAATGTAGCTGAGTCTGCGGATGTAATAAAGAATGAGCCTACTAAGATAATAGCGATAAACGATAAAATTGCACCCATAGGCATCTCATTGAAAATACCAAATAATTGTGTTTCAGGTGGCATACTAAAGATATGTTTAGATTGCTTACCAATTTCAATACCAGTAATACCGAAGGCTGTAAACCATAGCATACTAATAATTGTAGGAACGCCTAATACTGCGATAACGAATTCACGAATCGAACGACCTTTTGAAATACGGGCAATGAAGATACCTACAAATGGTGACCAACTCATCCACCAGCCCCAATAATAAATCGTCCATGACTGTAACCATTCATGTTTTTGTGAGTTAAGTGGAGCAACATCAAAGCTATTAAAAATAAGTGTATTCAAATATTCACCAATTGAGGATGTAAACATATTCATAATTAAAATTGTAGGACCTACAATTAGAGTAATAATAAGTAACATCGCAGCTAAAAGCATATTTAAATTACTTAAATACTGAATACCTTTGCTTAAACCACTCCAAGCACTAATTAAGAATAAAACTGTAACAATAAGAATAATAATGCCTTGAATAAGTTTATTGTTTGGCACTCCAAATAAATAATTTAAACCACCGTTAATTTGCATGGCGCCAACACCAAGTGACACTGCAACCCCAATAATAGTAGCAAAAACGGCTAAAACATCTACAACAGTACCTAATGGACCTTCTACTTTATTTCCGAAAATAGGACGTAATGTACGAGAAATGAGTCCTAAGTCATTTTTTCTAAACTGTGTATATGCAAGAGCTAATGCAACAATACCGTAAACTGCCCAAGGATGTAGTCCATAATGTAAGAAACTTGAACGCATGGCTTCAGCTAGAGCAGCTTCTGTTTCTTTACTCGCTGTTGGTGGCGATAGATAATGTGAAATGGGCTCAGAAGATCCATAGAATACAAGTCCAATACCCATACCTGCACTAAATAGCATTGTTAACCATGAAATGGTATTAAATTCTGGTTTATCATCAGGTTTTCCTAACTTAAGCTTTCCAATTGGATGAAAAATAAGTGTGATACAAAATATCAGAATAATGCTAATAAGTAGCATATAGTACCAACCAAACGTTTCTGTAATAAAACTTCCGATTGCTCCAGAAATTGAACCAAATTGATTAGGGAAGATGGCTCCAATAATTACCAGTAACCCTACAATAACTGAAGCAAAAATAAATACATTTGAAAACTGTTTAGATTTGTTTTCCATGTATTTAACTCCTTTCAAATTTAATAAAACAGATGTATAAAAGCTTAACATATATCGTTAAAAGAATAATGAATAAGTTTAAAATTTTACAAATATTTAATAAGTTTATGTTTTTAATGTATGTAATTATGTTATTATACTTATAATTTATCGAATATTTTGAAAATATAGGAGGTTTTAATTATGTTTGGATATCAAATTAATGACCACTTAAAATTAAAAATATTAGAAGAACGAGAAGCGGATCAACTTTTTAAATTAGTAGATAGTAATCGTGAGTCTCTAGGGGAGTTCTTGCCATTTGTAGCGTACACAACTGAGGTTGAACACAGTAAGAAGTTTATTCATTCGGCCTTACAACAATTTGCGCGTGGAGATGGATTTCCATATCCTCTTTAGTAGCGGTTTTTTTCTTTAAGGTTCATTAATAATTATATAAGCGGGTGGGATAGTTATGATCTTTGGTTATCAAATAGATAAAGATATTAAATTAAAGATATTAGAAGAACGAGAAGCAGGGCAGTTATTTAAATTAGTAGATAGTAACCGCAAATATCTAGCGGAATTTTTACCTTTTGTTGAACATACAAAGAGGGTAGAAGATAGTCAACACTTTATCCACTCAGCTTTACAACAATTTATCGATGGTAATGGGTTTCATTGTGGAATATGGAGTGATAAAAAACTGATTGGTGTTATTGGATTACATTATTTAGACTTAGTTAATAAACGTACCTCAATTGGTTATTATTTAGCTGAAGATTTCCAGAAGA
>NZ_KV826359.1:47470-65811 GCF_001835895.1 Staphylococcus sp. HMSC034C12
TATGAAGAATATGATATTAATCGAATCGAAATACAAATGTCTATTAAAAATAAGGGGTCTTCGGAATATATAGTGGAATTACTTTCTTAATAGTTTAAAAACAACTGGTGTTTAAATCGGATTTTCTGGCGGGATGTTAGGATAATCAATAGTATTATATAAAAGTATCAATCACATACGAGTGATACTTTGGGAAAAAAATAAAATAGTCCAATTTACTTGACCGTGTACTATGGTACACGGTTTATAATATTCATGGGGTGAAATAAGATGATTTATCGCATTAGTGAGTTTGCAGATAAATGTGGAGTTAATAAAGAAACGATCAGATATTACGAGCGAAAAAATTTATTACAAGAACCTCACCGAACGGAAGCTGGTTATCGGATATATTCGTATGATGACGTTAAGCGTGTTGGGTTTATTAAACGAATACAGGAACTTGGTTTTTCTTTAAGCGAGATTTATAAATTACTTGGTGTTGTAGATAAAGATGAAGTTCGTTGTCAAGATATGTTCGAATTTGTTTCTAAAAAACAAAAGGAAGTGCAAAAACAAATAGAGGATTTAAAACGAATTGAAACTATGTTAGACGACTTAAAACAACGATGTCCAGATGAAAAGCAATTACATTCGTGTCCAATAATAGAAACATTAACATGAGAGATTAATTAACGAAAGGAGCTTTTTTATGAATAAATTTAAGGTAAACATTTCAGGAATGACTTGTACGGGTTGTGAAAAACACGTAGAATCAGCACTTGAAAAGATAGGTGCTAAAAATATTGAGTCTAGTTATCGTCGTGGTGAAGCAGTATTTGAACTGCCCGATGATATTGAGGTTGAAAGTGCAATAAAGGCGATTGATGAAGCAAATTACCAAGCCGGAGAAATTGAAGAAGTATCATCACTAGAAAACGTGGCGTTAATTAATGAAGACAATTATGACCTTCTTATTATTGGTTCTGGTGCTGCTGCCTTTTCTTCGGCAATTAAAGCTATAGAATACGGTGCAAAAGTTGGAATGATTGAGCGTGGAACGGTTGGGGGAACCTGTGTGAATATTGGCTGTGTTCCGTCAAAAACTCTTCTTAGGGCAGGGGAAATCAATCATTTATCAAAAGACAATCCGTTTATAGGTTTACAAACATCCGCTGGAGAAGTGGATTTAGCTAGTTTAATCACGCAAAAGGATAAATTGGTGAGCGAACTTCGGAATCAAAAATATATGGATTTAATTGATGAATACAATTTTGATTTAATTAAAGGTGAAGCAAAATTCGTTGATGCTAGTACGGTTGAGGTCAATGGGGCAAAGTTATCTGCAAAACGCTTTTTAATTGCAACAGGTGCATCGCCTTCGTTGCCCCAAATTTCGGGACTTGAAAAAATGGACTATTTAACTAGTACAACACTTCTTGAGTTAAAGAAAATACCAAAACGATTAACTGTAATTGGTTCAGGATACATTGGAATGGAGCTTGGACAACTATTTCATCATTTAGGTTCAGAAATAACGCTTATGCAAAGAAGTGAGCGACTTTTAAAGGAGTATGATCCTGAGATTTCAGAGTCAGTTGAAAAAGCGTTAATTGAACAGGGTATAAACCTTGTCAAAGGGGCAACTTTTGAGTGTGTTGAACAAAGTGGAGAGATAAAAAGGGTTTACGTAACAGTAAATGGCAGTAGAGAAGTCATTGAATCAGATCAGTTACTTGTTGCCACTGGAAGAAAACCAAATACGGATTCTTTAAATTTAAGTGCAGCAGGTGTTGAAACTGGAAAAAATAATGAAATCCTGATCAATGATTTTGGTCAAACAAGTAATGAAAAGATTTATGCAGCAGGAGATGTGACTTTAGGACCACAATTTGTATATGTAGCAGCCTATGAAGGTGGAATTATTACTGATAATGCTATTGGTGGATTAAACAAAAAAATAGATTTATCGGTAGTTCCTGCTGTTACGTTTACGAATCCGACGGTTGCAACGGTTGGTTTAACAGAAGAACAAGCAAAAGAGAAAGGGTATGATGTGAAGACATCTGTATTACCTTTAGATGCTGTTCCAAGAGCAATTGTAAACCGTGAAACAACCGGTGTATTTAAACTAGTAGCAGATGCAGAAACACTAAAAGTATTAGGGGTTCATATTGTATCTGAGAATGCAGGAGATGTCATCTATGCTGCATCATTAGCTGTTAAATTTGGCTTAACGATAGAAGATTTAACAGAAACCCTAGCACCATATTTAACAATGGCTGAAGGGCTAAAATTAGCTGCACTTACGTTCGATAAAGATATTTCGAAATTATCTTGTTGTGCAGGCTAAGGGAACTTTTTTACAACTCCCTATTCAAGTGAACCAGCTAATGCTTTAAGGGATTTTCTAAGTGCATTTGTGGTCACAAAAATAATTTAACACTGATGATTTCGACATCAAATCTATAATTGATACCTTAACACCGCAGAGTAATAAAGGATGAATAATATGTCAGACTTATTATCCCCACCAGACATTAAAACAATAGAACCGCCACAAGAAAATGAAACCGATATGATGTTTAAAGTTGAAGCAGTTGGACCACCTGAACGTTGTCCTGAATGTGGTTTTGACAAGTTGTACAAACACAGTTCAAGAAATCAACTAATTATGGATTTGCCCATTCGTTTAAAGCGAGTGGGCTTACAATTGAACCGTAGACGATACAAGTGTCGTGAATGCGGATCTACCTTCTGGGAACGCCTAATATCTGTAGATGAAAAGCGTAGTATGACCAAAAGGCTTTTAAAGTCCATTCAAGAGCAATCCATGTCTAAGACCTTTGTAGAAGTCGCAGAAAGCGTTGGTGTTGACGAGAAAACCATTAGGAACGTTTTTAAGGACTATGTGGCACTCAAAGAACGTGAATACCAGTTTGAAACTCCTAAGTGGCTTGGGATAGACGAGATACATATTATCCGTAGACCTCGGCTTGTATTGACTAATATTGAACGCAGGACTATTTATGACATCAAGCCTAACCGTAACAAGGAAACATTCATCCAACGTCTTTCAGAAATCAGTGACAGGACTTACATTGAGTACGTCACAATGGATATGTGGAAGCCTTACAAAGACGCAGTGAACACTATCCTTCCACACGCTAAAGTTGTCGTAGATAAGTTTCATGTAGTTAGAATGGCTAATCAAGCCTTAGATAACGTCAGAAAGTCTTTGAAAGCCCATATGAGCCAAAAAGAAAGACGTACCCTTATGCGTGAAAGGTTTATCCTTCTAAAGCGTAAACACGATCTAAATGAACGTGAATCATTCCTCTTAGATACTTGGTTAGGTAATCTTCCTGCTTTAAAAGAAGCCTATGAACTCAAAGAAGAGTTTTACTGGATATGGGATACTCCTGATCCAGATGAAGGTCATCTTCGTTATAGTCAATGGAGACACCGTTGTATGTCCAGCAACTCTAAAGACGCATATAAAGACCTCGTGAGAGCCGTAGACAACTGGCATGTCGAAATATTCAACTACTTTGATAAAAGGCTCACTAATGCTTATACGGAGTCAATTAACAGCATTATTAGGCAGGTAGAGCGAATGGGTAGAGGTTACTCGTTTGATGCCTTACGAGCCAAAATCCTTTTCAATGAGAAGCTCCATAAAAAGCGTAAGCCACGATTTAATTCAAGTGCTTTCAATAAAGCTATGTTATACGATACTTTCAATTGGTATGAAGTGAATGACCACGACATTACAGACAACTTTGGTGTCGATTTTCCACACTTATTAAGAATTTGGAGAAGGGTGATTTATAAGCCCTTTTCCACCATAAAATCCGAATACCCAAAATAAGAAAAGCCGAGCTATACCAATAAGACTTGGATTCACACAAGAGGGTATATTGAGAAGTGATGAATGTTTACAAGGGGAATTCTCAGATAGTTATGTGTATAGCTTGTTGAGAAAAGAATATGAAAGTCAAATTTAAAGATGAGAAATTATTTAAAATTAATAATAGCTTTTAATTATTTAATTATCTACTTGACAGAAAGCGTTTTAAATGAGCGTTTCTTATATTTTAATACAAAGGTAATCAATAATTAAAATGGAAAAATACACTTATATTAAGTTTTCGCTTCTACTCTTATACAATCAATACAAAAGGTTAAAAATTTAAGTTCAATTTGATTTAAGTTCTGGAACTAAAACTTTCATAAAGGAGGTTTACATTCAATATAAATTAGGTTATATACATAGTTGAGATAGAAAGAAGAAAGCATTTTGAATTCTTTATCTTACTCTTAACTTTATACATTTTTTAAGTGTAATCATTTTGAATATAGTTAAAGAGATTAGAACGTAAAACTTTTTTTAAAATAATTTATATAATATAATAATTTCTATCTATTTAAGAGTAATATGTAAACAATATTGATTTTAATTGAAAGAAGGTGAATTGGTGGCAAGGAAATCTAAGAAACAGTATATTTTAGAATCTGCAGCTAATATAGTAAATAGACAAGGTACTGACTATTTAACATTAGATGCAGTAGCAAAAGAAGCAGGTATAAGCAAGGGTGGTTTGCTTTATCATGTTAAAAATAGAGAAGGTTTAATAAAAGAGCTTGTCAATTATGCTAATGAATTATATCGAGAAAATGTAAATAGCCATATTGATAATACACATTGTAAACAAGGACAATGGTTAAATGCGTTTATTGAAGCAACGAAAGAACATCGTGTTGAAAATGCGCCTATTACTTCTGCAATGCTTGCTGCACAAGGTTCAAATAAAGCGCTACTCTTACCATTAAAATCTTTATATGAAGATTGGCAATCTCAAATTGTTAATGACGGTCTAGATGAAGTAGATGCAACAATCATTAGGTTAGCCGTTGATGGTTTATGGTTATCAGAAGTTTTTGGAATAAGTGCAGTTGACGAAGCAATGCGTGAAAAAGTAATAAATCGGTTAAAAGAAAAAGTAGAAGTAGGTATTAATAAAGAAAAAAAATAAATTTTCAGGTTTTAAGCTGTTAGGTGAGAATGAAACTTTTCAGCTTATTTTTTATGTCATGGTTGAAACTTTACCGACCAGTTGGTATAGTTTATAACGTATTTAAAATATAAAGGAGTGCTTACCTTGAAAAAAGTGGTATTAACTGCAGCAATTACAGGCGCTGGAGATACAATTGACAAAAATGAAAATGTTCCAGTAACACCTCAAGAACTTGCTGATTCAGCAATTAAGTGTGCAAAAGCTGGAGCAACAGTAGCACATATTCATGTTAGAGACCCTAAAACAGGTGGGGTGAGTCATGATCCAGAACTATATAGTGAAACCGTAAGACTCATTAGAGAGGCAGACGAAGATATTATTATTAATGTAACAGCTGGTGGCGGTGGCGACTTTATCCCAAGTCAACAACACCCAGAAACAGGCGGTGAAGGAACCTGGATTCAAACACCAAAAGAGCGTCATAGACCAGTAGGAGACACATTACCAGAAATGTGTACGCTTGATTGTGGCAGCGTTAATATGGGAGATTCGATATATATTAGTCCCGCTTCATGGCTGAGAGAACAAGCACAAATGATTAAAGATGCAGGTGTACAACCTGAGCTTGAATGTTTTGATACAGGTCATGTCAGTTTTGCAAAGCAACTTGTTGATGAAGGTTTAGTCGAACAACCTATGTTCCAGTTTTGTTTAGGTATACCTTGGGGTGCTGAAAATGATGCTCAGACGTTAGACTATCTTATTTCAAGAATCCCTGAAGGTGCGCAATGGTCTGCATTTGGTATTGGTAGAATGCAATTACCAACAGTTAGAGAAGTTGCTAAACGTGGTGGAAATATTCGTGTTGGTCTTGAAGATAACCTGTATATTTCAAAAGGTGTTAAAGCAACAAATGAAGCATTAGTTGAAGAAGCTAAAAAAATAATGAAAGAATATGATTTAATACCATTAACACCTGCAGAAGCAAGAGAAAAATTTAATCTTAAAAATAATAAAGGAGATAAATAATGAAGTTTGCAGTAGTTGGAACAGGCGTGATTGGTAGCGGATGGATAACAAGAATACTCGCCCACGGCCACGAAGTTATTGCTACAGATCCTAGTGATGGTGCCTATGAAAGAATGCTAACACAAGTTAAACAAAACTGGCCTTATGCTAAAGAAATGGGATTATCTGAGGGAGCATCGTTGGATAATTTAAGCTTTACTACTGATTTAAAATCGGCAGTTAAGGATGCAGATCTTATTCAAGAAAACGTTCCTGAAGTAGAATCGATTAAAGATGCTGTTTTAAAAGAAATCGATTTTTATGCGAAACCGTCTGCCATTATCGGTTCAAGTACCTCTGGTATTATGCCAACTGAGTTACAAAAGAATTTAAAACACCCTGAACGTTTAGTAGTAGCACATCCTTTTCACCCAGTATATATTTTACCTCTTGTTGAAATTGTACCAGGTCAAAACACCTCAGAAGAGACAGTTATTAAGGCTGAAGAAGTTTATGAGAGTATTGGTATGGATGTGCTTCATGTGCGAAATGAAATTGAAGGACATATTGCAGATCGTCTAATGGAAGCATTATGGAGAGAATCATTACATATTGTTAATGATGGTATTGCAACAACAGAAGAAGTAGATAAAGCATTTACGCATGCAGCTGGTTTACGTTATGCTCAATATGGACCATTTATGACATTCCATCTTGCAGGTGGAGAAGGTGGCATGAGACATATGCTTAAACAATTTGGTCCTGCATTGAAAAAACCATGGACTAAGTTAGTTGCACCCGAATTGACAGAGGATCTTTATGAAAAAGTGGTACGCGGTAGTGAAGCGACTTCACAAGGATATACAATGTCAGAACTTGATCGAAAACGTAATGAATTCCTTATTAAAGTAAAACAACTCGCAGAAGAATACTGGCCTAAAGATACAGCATCAATGAAAAAATCTAAGCAACATCAGAAGGTGTAAAGCTATGACAGCTCAGTTTGTTTATCATACTGATGTAAAATCATCTTGGGTTGATTACAATGGACACATGAATGATGCTGAATATAATCGTGTGTTTAGTGATGCAACTGATGCTTGGTTAGCATACATTGGACTTGATCAAGAAGGAATTCAATCGTTACACTATACCATTTTTACATTAGAAAATCATATAACATTTTTGAAAGAAATGAAGAAATATGAACCTATTGAAGTAAGAGTGAGTTTATATGATTATGATAGTAAGAGACTTCATATCTTTATGGAAATGTTAAATGATGACATGGTATGTAGCGCAGTATATGAAGTTATGCTAATGGGAATAGATACAGTCACAAACCGACCGGCTCCATTTCCTAAAAGTATTACAGAATCTATAGTAGCGTATTTTAACCAAACTTCTGATGTAAATGTGCCTAAACAATTAGGCCATCAAATCGGAATTAGTAGAAACAAATAAAGTTTGTATTGATAATCGAATGCTTGAAATATTGAGGACTTAATGTGCCTTGTTTTTACTTAGTAAACTTTGTATAACATTCACTTTAAGTTCTCTTTTTTAATAAATGATAGATAGAGAGGAATTGGACATATGTTAAGCATTAGAAACTTATCAAAAGTCTATGCAGGTGGTAAGAAAGCGGTAGATAATATGAATATTGATATTGAATCAGGAGACTTTATCGCTTTTATTGGAACGAGTGGTAGTGGAAAAACAACTGCATTAAGAATGATCAATCGAATGATTGAATCATCAGAGGGCGAAATTACAATTAATGGCAAAAATATTAAAGATATCAATGCAGTAGAATTGAGAAGAAGCATTGGTTATGTAATTCAACAAATTGGTTTAATGCCTCATATGACAATTAAAGAGAATATTGTACTCGTACCTAAATTATTAAAATGGTCGCAAGAAAAAAAAGATAAAAAAGCAAAAGAACTAATTAAACTTGTTGATTTACCTGAAGAGTATTTAGAACGATATCCTTCACAGTTATCTGGTGGGCAACAACAACGTATTGGCGTGATTCGTGCACTAGCAGCTGAACAAGATATTATTTTAATGGATGAGCCGTTTGGTGCTTTGGATCCTATCACAAGAGATACATTACAAGATTTAGTAAAAAAATTACAACAACAATTAGGAAAAACATTTATTTTTGTAACGCATGACATGGACGAAGCCATTAAATTAGCAGATAAAATTTGTATTATGACGAACGGTAAAGTAGTGCAATATGATACACCAGATAATATTTTACGTTATCCCGCTAATGATTTTGTTAAAGACTTCATTGGACAAAATCGCTTGATTCAAGATAGACCAAATATTAGAACTGTAGAAGACGCAATGATTAAGCCGATAACTGTACATGTTGACGAATCATTAAATGATGCAGTTAATATTATGAGAAAATATCGTATAGATACCATTTTTGTCGTTGACAATCAACATCATTTACTTGGTTATTTAGATATTGAAGATATCAACCAAGGATTACGTAGTAAAAAAGAATTAATTGATACGATGCAACGTGATATTTATCGCGTTAAGGTAGATAGTAAATTACAAGATACAGTACGTACCATTCTTAAGCGTAATGTAAGAAATGTTCCTGTTGTTGATACGGACGGACATACTTTAATTGGACTTGTAACACGTTCTAACCTAGTTGATATCGTATATGATACACTTTGGGGTGGAACGACTACTGAAAATCAAGGTATTGTGGATCCTAAAGAAATTGGGGCTGATAACGTATGAATTATTTAGTAGAAAATAGTGGTATGTTACTGAATAAAACGTTAGAGCATCTTTACATTTCTATCATGGCTCTCATACTTGCTATGATTGTTGCCATTCCTTTAGGTATTTTGTTGTCAAAGAAAGAAAAGCTATCAAAGGTGTCGTTAACTATAGCTGGTATTTTACAAACGATTCCTACACTAGCGATTTTAGCTTTAATGATTCCCTTATTTGGTGTAGGTAAAGTAACGGCAATTATTGCGTTATTTATATATGTTTTACTACCTATATTAAATAATACAATTGTGGGTGTTCAAAATATAGATCGTAATATTGTAGAAGCTGGCCGCAGTATGGGAATGACTAATTTTCAATTAATGAAAGATATTGAATTACCTTTAGCATTACCAATGGTTCTAAGTGGGATTCGTTTGTCGTCAGTCTATGTGATTAGTTGGGCAGCACTTGCGAGTTATGTTGGCGCTGGTGGTTTAGGTGACTTAATCTTTAATGGTTTAGCATTATATGAACCAGAAATGATTATCGTAGGTACGATTTTGGTAACGTTGTTAGCATTAATCGTTGATTTAATTTTAGCTCAAATTGAAAAATGGATTATACCAAAAGGACTTAAAATTTCCAGATAAACAATAAAGGAGGACATTATGAAATATTGTAAAAAGTATATTGTTGTTTTAGTGCTATGTCTAACTGTGTTATCTGGATGTAGCTTGCCAGGTTTAAAAAATAGTAGTTCAGATGATGAGGTTAGAATTACATCTCTAGGAACAAGTGAATCTCAAATTATTTCACATATGTTAAGACTACTCATTGAACATGATACAGATGGAAAGATTAAACCAACTTTAATCAATAACTTAGGGTCTAGTGTAATTCAACACAATGCTATTACGAGTGGCCAAGCTAATATGTCAGGTACGCGATATACAGGTACGGATTTAACTGGTGCATTAGGCGAAGATCCAATTAAAGATCCTGATAGAGCAATGAAAGTGACACAAAAAGGATTTGAAGAAAAGTTTAATCAGACTTTCTTTAATTCATATGGTTTTGAAAATACATATGCACTAATGGTAACAAAAGAAACAGCACAAAAATATAATTTAGAAACAGTTTCTGATTTAAAGAAACATGCTAAAGATTTGAGAGTAGGAATGGATAGTTCATGGCAAAATCGTAAGGGTGATGGATATCCTGGATTTAAACAAGAATACGGTATCCATTTTGGTACTGTTAGACCAATGCAAATTGGTTTAGTATACGACGCATTACATTCAGGTAACTTAGATGTCGCTGTAGGCTACTCAACTGATGGTCGTATCGCGGCTTATGATTTAAAAGTACTGAAAGATGACAAGCAGTTCTTTCCACCTTATGATGCTAGTCCTTTAGCAACAGATAAACTATTAAAAGAAAAACCACAATTAAAACCAATTATTGAAAAATTAGAAGGTAAGATTTCAACTGAACAGATGCAAGAATTAAATTATCAAGCAGATGGAAAAGGTAAAGAGCCAGCAACAGTAGCAGAAGATTTCTTGAAAAAACATGATTATTTTGAAAATGATGCAAAACAGAAAGGCGGTCGAAATTAATGAATGGTAATTTATTTGAACAACTTATTTCTTACTATCAAACAAATTCAGGCTACCTTTTTGAATTGTTTATTAATCATTTCCTAATGTCAGTGTATGGTGTATTATTTGCGTCAATTATAGGTATTCCTTTAGGCATCATTATTGCACGATTTGGAAAATTATCAGGCGTTATCATTACTTTAGCGAATATCATACAGACTGTTCCTGTCATTGCGATGTTAGCGATGCTTATGTTAGTAATAGGATTAGGCATCAATACGGTTATTTTTACAGTATTCTTGTATGCTTTACTTCCAATTATAAAAAATACTTATACCGGTATTAAAGAAGTAGATATTAATATTAAAGATGCTGGAAAAGGAATGGGAATGACACGTAATCAAGTCTTACGTATGATTGAGTTACCACTTTCTTTATCAGTAATTATTGGTGGCATACGTATTGCACTCGTAGTTGCAATAGGTGTTGTTGCTGTTGGTTCGTTCATTGGAGCGCCTTCACTTGGTGATGTCGTTATTCGTGGTACGAATGCTACTGATGGTACACTATTTATCTTGGCTGGTGCATTACCAATTGTTGTGATAGTAGTTCTTATAGATATTGTTTTACGTCTAGTAGAGAAAAAATTAGATCCAGCTACACAAACGAATAATTAATAAAGTATTTAAGGAGTAGATAATATGGCTTTAATCCAGATGAATTACTTATCAAAAACACTTGGAATGCATCAATCTTTAAATATTATTTTACCTGAAGATGACAGTTACTTTGATCCATCGAACGAGACAAAAAAACTTAAAACAATGTTGTTATTTCATGGACTATCTAGCGACACTCACTCGTATATAAGATATACAAGTATAGAACGATATGCTAATGAATATCAATTAGCGATTATAATGCCTAATGCAGATCACAGTTTTTATACGAATATGGCTTTCGGACACAGTTATTATGATTACATTTTAGAAGTTTACAATTATGTACACCAGATTTTACCGTTGTCTAGAAAAAGAGAAGATAATTTTATTGCAGGGCATTCAATGGGAGGATATGGAACAATTAAATTTGCACTAACACAAAGTCAATTGTTCTCTAAAGCTGCTCCTTTATCTGCCGCATTCGACGTTTCCATGCTTAAAAATTACAAATGGTATGATTTTTCACCAGAATCTATAGTCGGAACGAATAAAGAAATAGTTGGTAGTAATTTTGATCCTTATTATCTTGTTGATAAAGCTATAGAGAAAAATATTGATTTACCAGAGTTATTAATTATGTGTGGTACAGAAGATGAACTTTATAAAGGTAACTTAGATTTTATTAACTATTTAGATAAAAAAAATGTACAGTATGACTTTATAAAGAGCCCAGGAAAACATGATTATGCATTTTGGGATAAAGCTATTGAGAAAGTAATTAAAATATTTACAAATAATATATAAAATAATAAGACCATTAGTCTAACAATTTTGACTAGTGGTCTTATTATTTTATTCTTATATAGAAAGATTTAATATTGATTATTCATTTACAAGTTAATTTAAAAATCAATATATATTATTTAAGGCAATAGCAACAATTGAGTTTTATTAAAAAGGATATTTTGTTATTAAACAAATAATTCAATAATTTTATAGATTATATGTAACTAATAAAGAAATTGATAAATAAATTATTACAAATATAAATGAGGGGAGAAGATATAAAAATTTTATTATTAAAAAGAAATTATGAAATAATTATTCATATCTTCCCAAAGTTTTGTAATTTTAATGCTTTTTTTCGTGCTTAGTAAGCCATGTAATTTTGAAGTATAGAAAAATGTAATTTTACTTCTTTTATATTTTGTTGATAGCAACTCTATTAGTCATATTTTCTAATCTTCTTTTGTTTCTAATTTTTCTAGACGAGACAAAGGAGTATCAAACATTACTATAGCTTTAATAGCGGTTTTGATTAATCCAAAGCCTTATTAATAGATACTTTTTTATTTATTTATACGAAGCTTAATCATTAGTTAAACCTACTACTTGCTTAATATTCTTAGCTCTTTTTTTTAGTTTTTTTAAATCAGATTCAATATCGTCCACTAAACTATTTAAACTTGTTATCATGGTAGAATAGCCTCGAAACATAGTAATGCCATTTTCTACAGTTGGGTTACTATTGGGTCTGTAAGGCATTATATTATGTGTGTATTCATCTCTATATCTCATAGTACGTATAGGAACATCTTTATTAAGGATATTGCCGATTTGTCTATGTGTGTCGTTATTTGAAGCTATCAAATTTTCTACTAAATTTCGTTTAAAACCTATATCTTTTTTTACTTCATAATGTGAAGTATATTCTTGAGCTAATGAATATAATAAATCATTTAATGTATGTAGAAAATGTAAAGTAATATTATGAAAATAAAAAACCCAATAATAGTTTCTTTCTTCTTCGTTAACAGTTTCAATTAAATTTATTGAATATTTTAAATTTACAAAAGAATTACAGAAATATTCACAGGTATCATGTATAGAATTAATAGTAGAAACTATATTTGAGCCTAACCTATCCAAACCATTAATCAAATCATTAAATTTAGAAAAGTCGAATATATCTAATTCTTTAAGTAGCTGATCGTATTCATATTCAAAATAATTTTCATCAATAAAAAATGGTTTCATTGATTTTAGTTCCCTTCATTTTTGAGTATAATTATTTTAATATATTTTGAACAATAGGTAAAAGCTTACAAAAAACTAAAAGAGGTAAAGTGAATGAAGTGGTATAAAAATGAACAATTATTGAATTACGCGAAGAAAGCTGATGAAGCTTTAGATAAAAAGGATCCCAATTCATTATATGAAATTAGTGAGAAATTGGAAAAATTATCAACCGATTATGTTGAATCTAAGATGATGTATGCTTATTATTTGTACATTAGTTTTACTAGT
Source organism: Staphylococcus sp. HMSC034C12 (assembly GCF_001835895.1). Classification (NCBI taxonomy): domain Bacteria; kingdom Bacillati; phylum Bacillota; class Bacilli; order Caryophanales; family Staphylococcaceae; genus Staphylococcus; species Staphylococcus sp. HMSC034C12. The sequence continues at coordinate 60,797 of NZ_KV826359.1, forward strand.
TTAAATAATTACATTGATATAAAAGTTAATAACAAAGAAACCGTAGAATGGGAAAAACTAATTGAAAAAAGCTTGTTTTTAGCTAGAACTGCGATTAATTCAATGGACGAATATTTAAAAGATACTGAAATTGATGAGATAGAATACATATATTTAAATGGTATATATAATAGTGTAAAAACCAATTATTGTAATCTACTTATTTCTATAGGGAAATATTCATCTGCAATATTTGAGATGAGAAAATTAGCAACTTCTCAGTTTGGTATGGCAATTGGAAATTTAGGGACAGAAATTTTTGATTATGCTTGTTTTGATTATACAGATAATAAAGAGTCTCTTTATAAATACGCTTATCAATTGTTAGATACGGCTTTAACTTATGAGGATAGTATAGTACATCCTAATGCAAAAGCTTTTTATCAAAGTAAAATTGATATTCTCGATGAAATCGATAATTTTAATCCGTATGATACAGAGTACAATGTGGAATCTATATTAAAAAAAGATAGATTAGATGATCATAACTTTACAAATAATATTACTAATGAAGACTACTGGGATTGGGTGGCAGAAAATAGTTTAGCATTGAACACAATAAATGATATAGATTATATGACTAAAAATAATCAAGACACTCTTCATTTGCCAAATATATTAACGTCAATTAATGATCATTCATCATTTTATGGAATTTTTAATCAAATTAAACAAGAGTATTGTTCTGCCAGATATATACTTTATGAAGGGATGTATAATAACAAGAATCATTTTTCAGATGAAAATGTATATTTAGTAAATACAATTGACTATCCTAAATATGGTTTAAATATAGAAAGAGTAAAGGCAGCATATAGAAGTGCTTATGCATTGTTTGATAGAATTGGATATTTTTTAAATAAATATTTCAAATTAGGATTGAAAGATCGTGAAGTTTCTTTTAAAAGAATTTGGCAAAGTGCTAATAATGAAATATATGAGGTGTTTAAAAATAATATTGCCTTAAAAGGCATGTATTGGACGTATAAAGATTTATTCGCTAAAACTAAATCAAAGAATTTGGATTGTATAGATAAAAAGTTAAGACGTACTTATACGATAAGAAATATAATGGAACATAGGTATTTAAAGGTATTAGATAGTAATTTTATAGATCAAGCCACTAGTGATTATGATAACTTATCATATACTATTACATCAGATGAATTAAATGAGTTAGGGATTAATTTAATTAGAATATGTAGAGAATTAATTATATTATTATGCTTTACAGTAAATATAAATGAAAATAATATAAATAAAGATGAAAAAGATAAATTTGTAATTATGGCGCTCCGCGAATTTAGTGACGAATGGAAAATTTAAAATAAAGTAGATTTATAAGCTAGCGATAAAATCAAGTCGCTAGTTTTTTCAGTTTAAAAATTAAAAGGTTAAATTTAACCGTTGACAATTAAAGGGTAGTGCTATATACTTAGGTTAACGTTAACCGAGGGAGGAAATTATGTTGGATTTATTGAAACAAGTAAACACATTAAGGGGTTCAATGACATTAGAAGAATTACAGGAATTAGTAATTAAAAAAATTAGCAAACAAGAAATTGACAATGAGTTTAAGGATAATTCGACTAAAGAAATAATCAAACAATTAGAAAATAAGACAGTTCAAGAATTACAAAGTATTTATTATGACTTGCAAATTATGAATCGTCATTCAGTATCAACTTATACTGAGTCTATCGAATCGCTATCTTTAGAGATTTTCAAAACTTATAGTAATCAAAATTCACTATTAGATTTAGGTTCGGGAACAGGACATATGCTATGGAGAGCGAATAAGGAAGGTCATTTTAAATACTTAAGGGGTGAAGAAATTAATCATAACGTAGCTGAAATTAGCGAACAGCTTCTATCTCAATCAGAAACGAATATAGAAATTAAAAAAATTGATTCTACTTTAAATTTTGGAAGCAATGATAAATTTGAATGTATTTATTCAGATGCATTATTTTTAAATGCAGATAATAAACGTTTAAAACAAATTGAAGATTCCGCTTCTAACAGTTATCTAAAGACAAGAAGTAAATTCTCTGAATGGATATTTACAAATCGTATTTTAAATAATTTAGAGGATAAGGGTGTAGGAACTATTGTAGTAAGAAACGCTGCTACATTTACTGAAATGGCTAAAGATATACGTAAAGAGTTGATAGAGAAGAATTTAATAAAAGCAGTTATTCAACTTCCTTCGAACTTGATTACTAATACGGCTATACCTACAACTTTATTAATTTTGCAAAAAGACAATAGCGATAAGATTACATTTATTGATGCTTCAGAAATTTATACTCAAAAGGGCAGAATGCAGAATACTTTTGAAGATGAAAATATTACAACTATTATGAAAGCGCTAGAAGAAGAAACTGAAATTTCTGTAAAAGTGAATAAACAAGAAGTCAAAGATAATGACTATAATTTATCTCCTATTCGTTATTTAGTTAATATTGAAGATCGTCTTGTAAGTCCTACCGAGTTAACTAACATCGTAGAAACGATTCGTGGAAAAGATGTATCTAAAAAAAGATTAGATGAGGAAGAAAGTAAAGATAAATCAGGTTACTTACTTAATTTATCTGATGTAAAAGATTATAAAATTGATACTCCTAAACAACAAATCAGTCAAGATATACTCGATGAATATGAGAGATATCTATTAAAACCTAAGGATATTGTATTAAGTACAAGAAGTTCGGATTTAAAAATAGCTATTGTTACCGAAAGTTTAGCTAAAGATAATCTAATTATTTCTTCTAATTTTAATATTTTAAGAATTAAAGACGATAAAGTGAGTCCTTACTATTTATTTGCATTTTTAACAAGTGAAATAGGTGTTGAACAGTTAAAACAACTAATGACAGGAACTGTGATTAATGTTATTTCACAAAAATCTTTGCAAGAATATAAGGTGTCTATGCTAGATGAAGAAACTCAAGAAGACATCGCCTTTAAAATGGAAGAAGAATTACTCGAATATTATAGTTATCTGAAAAAAGTCAAAAACTTTAAAGAAAAATTACCACAACTTTTTAATGAAAACGGAGGGGAATAGGATTGGGTAAATTAAGTATCGAAGAACTAAATGATTTTTTAGAAGAATTGTTCGAGAGATTAAAACAAGAAGCAAGGCTATACAATCAACAAAGTGAATTTGATACTTTCTTAGAACGTTATCAATTTGAGAAAAATGATAGTAATCAAGGTCATCTTTATAATGACAATGCTAAAGTTCTCATTTTAGGGGTAAGAAACGGGGGCTTAAAAGCTAAAGATATTAACGGCATATTTAAAAAAGCGAGTTTAAAAGATAGATATGAAATTGTTGAATATGATGATTTAACAAATTTTGATATTTCTACTTTAGAAAATTCAACACAATACACGGATGTATTTATTGGTGCTGTCCCTCACAAAATGAGAGGGATAGGTGACACCGATAATCCAGTCCAAACGATTATGGATGGATCAGAAACGATTTATCCTAAAATACATAAACTAATGACAAGTTCAGGCTTAAAAATAACTAAAACAAATCTAACAGATGCTATAGCTAGTTCAGTAATATTTGATAATACGAGAGTAATTACTAGTTAGAACATAAACTAAGGGGGAACAAAAATGAATTTATACGTAATTGGGAATGGCTTTGACATAGACCATCACATTGCTTCAGCTTATACAAACTTTAAAGAATCTTTAGCTGATTCAGATGATGATAATGCGAAATTATTGCTTGAAATAATTGAAATAGCTCATCAAGAAAATCAAGAAAATTTATGGAAAGATTTAGAAGAAAGTATAGGTAGACTAGATTTAGATTACGTTGTTAAAAAGAGCGATAAGTATATAAATCCAGCTATTACTTTTTCTACAAGTTTTAGCTTTTTTTTTTAAAAGTGGATAGAAAAATTAAAAAATGATAAAATTTCTGAAGCAACTCCTAAAAAAGATTTGAAATATTTATTTAATAAAAATGAAGATATATTTTTAAGTTTGAATTATACCCCTACTTTGGAAATGCTTTACAACATTAATAAGAATAATATTAAATATATTCATGTAGTTAAAGATGGCGTAGGTTATGAATTTGGACATAAAAAAGTAGAAAATATTCATTCAATAGGCCATTCAGCCTTTGGTTTTAATAACTACCTAAAACATCAGTTAATAAAAGATACTTCTAGAATATATAAAGATAATCAAAATTGGTTTGAAGATTTATCCGACAAAAAAATTGAAAATATATATTTTTATGGTTTTAGTTTTGCGGATATCGATTTAATATATATAAAAGGTATTTTTAATAATATTAATAAAAACGAATTAGAAAATATCTATTTATATAATTATAAAACTCAAAAAGAACAAGAATACGAAGAGCAAAAGAGTATATTAAATAGTTTAATAGACGAAGCTGAATTAAATAAAAAAGTAAAAAGATTTCTAATATTAGAGGATTAAAAGAAAGTATCCCTCATTTTGAAGGGATGCTTTTTATTTACAAATTAAAGTAAAAGGAAATATAAATAAATTCAAACTCAAAATTTAATGTAAATTATACTATTACAATATATATATCTATGCTATTATGACTTTAATTTACTGAATAATTAGGAATTTTTACTGAAGGGGGATCGGGATGATGTTTGGGTACGAGGTCAATGAACATGTTAAGTTGAAAATTTTGGAAGAACGTGAAGCGGATCAACTTTTTAAATTAGTAGATAGTAATCGTGAGTCTCTAGGGGAGTTCTTGCCATTTGTAGCGTACACAACTGAGGTTGAACACAGTAAGAAGTTTATTCATTCGGCCTTACAACAATTTGCGCGTGGAGATGGATTCCATTGTGGCATTTGGTATGACCAAAAACTTGTAGGAGTCATTGGCTTACATTATTTAGACTTGGTTAACAAACGCACGTCGATTGGTTATTATTTAGCTGAAGATTTCCAAAAGA
>NZ_KV826359.1:65911-70766 GCF_001835895.1 Staphylococcus sp. HMSC034C12
TATGAAGAATATGATATTAATCGAATCGAAATACGAATGTCTACTAAAAATAAGAAAAGTCGAGCTATACCAATAAGACTTGGATTCACACAAGAAGGTATATTGAGAAGTGATGAACGTGTACAAGGGAAATTCTCAAATAGTTATGTGTATAGTTTGCTTAGAGAAGAATATGATGATTAATTCTATTGTAAATACACATTCAAATTTATCTTCAAGACGATTTTATAATTATTTTTTAAGTAATCAATAAACGTATGATATCCACTTATAGATTCATTCCGAACATAATAGAGAATAGAATCATCTCTTTCTATTTTAAGCTTATTGTTTAGTAAACCTATATATAATAAATTAAAAAAACCACTTTCAATTTACGCTCCAGAATAAATTGAAAGTGGTTAAAATTTTTATGTTAGATTAAGAGTAATACAAGCATAGGATAACACAATAAAACCTATTGTAAAGATAGAGTCAATTATAGGTTATAAATTATAATATTACAATATTTAAGTTTTAAAGTGATAATTTAATGAAGTTTTAGCTAATATGTGGACAATTATATTTAATAGATTAATAATGGAAGTGTAGAGAGAAATCAATTTTTTAAGCAACTTAATCTTTCTTTTGATTCTTATTTTTCGTATTGTAATGGTAAATACGCTAATATGTATTTTCTATATCATATATTTGTGAGCGTAATTTACTGAAGAGTTATTAAATGATGCAGTATAAATATTTATTATGGAGGGAAAGCTCTATGGCAAAAATTATTTATCAATCTCCAGGAAGATATGTACAAGGAAAAGGAGTTATCGAATCTATCGCAGATGAAACACAACGTTTAGGTTCACATGCATTAATAATCTCAGATGAAGTTGTTTGGAATATAACTAAAGATCAAATTGATCAAAGTTTTTCAAATAATTCGGAAGTTAATTATAATTACGAAACATTTAAAGGCGAATCTTCAGAAAATGAAATTAATCGTATCGTTGATGAAGCTAAGACAAAAGGCATAGATGTAGTTATTGGTTTAGGTGGTGGAAAGGCACTTGATACAGGTAAAGCAGTAGCCAATGCTTTAAATGCAAGTGTTATCGATTTCGCTTCTACTGCATCAATGGATGCACCTACGGCAGCCGTATCTGTTATTTATGATGATAATGGTGTATTTAGTGGTTATGAATTTTACCCTAAGAATCCTGATACAGTAATGGTGGATTCACAAATTGTTGCGCAAGCGCCTGTACGTTTATTTGCTTCAGGTATGAGTGATGGATTAGCTACTTTAGTTGAGGTAGAATCTACGTTACGCAGACAAGGAAAAAATATGTTTAGTGGAAAACCATCATTAGCTAGCTTAGCGATTGCACAGAAATGTGAAGAAGTGATTTTTGAATATGGACATAGTGCATATGAAGCAATTAAAAACCATATTGTATCTCCACAAGTTGAAGCAGTGATTGAAGCGAACACATTACTTTCAGGTTTAGGATTTGAAAATGGAGGACTTGCAGCTGCTCATGCAATTCATAATGGTTTTACAGCACTTGAAGGCGATATTCATCATTTAACGCATGGTGAAAAAGTGGCCTATGGTATTTTAGTCCAATTAGTATTGGAAAATGCGCCAACAGAAAAATTTGTAAAATATCAACAATTTTTAAGTAGTATTCATATGCCAACGACTTTAGAAGAACTCCACATTGCCGATAAAAGTTATGAAGATTTGGTTCGCGTAGGTGAACGTGCTTTAGAACCAAATGATACTTTTGCAAATTTAAGTGATAAGTTAACTGCAGATGACATTGCAGATGCTATTTTAACAGTAAGTGAATTATCTAAAGGTACGTTTAATTCCAAAGGTTAATTTTCGTAAATAAGATAACTAAGAATAGATAAGTAATTAGAAGGATAAAGATAGAACTTATGTCTTTATCCTTTTTTGAAAGAGTATCTTTATATTTACTAATATGAAAATTCCAAGTTTAAATAAAGAAAATGATGTTGATATTTAATCTTAGATAAACTCACTTTAAATATGCCAAAAGGAGTCGCTTTTTGATGAAAAAATTAATTAAAGAAAAAAATAATATTTTAACAGACATGTTAGAGGGTATCGCTTTAACGAATGATAATATTGAAATTATTTCAGAAACAGTTGTTGTTAAAAAAAATAAAAAAAATTCAGGAGTTGCCTTGGTATCAGGCGGTGGAAGTGGTCATGAACCAGCACATGCGGGCTATGTAGATAATGGTATGCTTGATGCGGCAGTATGTGGTGAAGTTTTTACATCTCCGACTCCAGATAAAATTTTAGATGCTATTAAAGAAGTCGATACAGGCGACGGTGTATTATTAATCGTTAAAAATTATGCTGGAGACGTTATGAACTTTGAGATGGCTCAAGAAATGGCACAAATGGAAGATATTAAAGTTGAACGTGTCATTGTGAATGATGATATTGCTGTTTCAGATGTAGAAAAACGTCGTGGCGTGGCTGGTACGGTATTCGTTCATAAATATGCAGGTTATTTAGCGGACCAAGGCCTATCTTTAGAAGATATTAAAAACAAAATTGAATCGTTTATTCCTAAAATTAAAAGTATTGGGATGGCGCTTACTTCACCAATGGTGCCAACAACTGGGAAATATAGTTTCGATATTGATGATAATGAAATGGAAATTGGTATCGGAATTCATGGTGAGAAAGGGTTACATCGTGAAGCGATTCAATCGGTTGATGTTATTATTGAGCGTTTACTAGATGAGTTGTTAAAAGAAGTGAAAGATCAATCATTAATTGTTATGGTAAATGGTATGGGAGGCACGCCTTTATCTGAATTAAGTATTGTGGCGAAGTATTTAAATCAACAATTCCAAGAACATGACATAGCTGCTAAACAATGGTTTGTTGGTGATTATATGACATCACTTGATATGCAAGGTTTCTCCATTACAGTGGTTCCTTATAGTGAAGAAATAGAAAAAGGTCTTTTAGCTCCAACAACAAGTCGTTATTTTTAAATAAAAATAGAGATAATGAGGTGACTTTTCAATGAATGTACAAGACATGAAAACAAGACTACTTAGTTTAGTTGAAACTTTTAAAGAAAAAGAAAGTGAATTAACTGATTTAGATCGTGCCATTGGTGATGGCGACCATGGAGTGAATATGGTCAGAGGATTTGAAGCGTTAGAACAAGGTCTGGATGACACAGATATGAAGTCATTATTTAAATCAACTGGAATGACATTAATGTCTAAAGTGGGCGGTGCTTCAGGTCCTTTATACGGTTTTAGCTTTGTTAAAATGGCAAATGTCGTTAAAGATGATATTGACAAAGAAAATTTAAAAGAGATGATTGCTGCTTTTTCAGAAGCCGTTAAACAACGTGGAAAAGTAGAATTAAATGAAAAAACAATGTATGACGTAATTGAACGTACAAGAGAAGCATTAGATAAAGATGAAAACATTGATTTTAACACATTACAATCATATGCTGATGAAACTAAAAACATGATAGCCACGAAAGGACGAGCATCATATTTTAAAGAAGATTCAAAAGGTTATATCGATCCAGGTGCTCAAAGTAGTGTTTATATTTTAAATGCAATGATAGGAGGAGAGGTAAAATGACTTCAATAGTAATTGTGAGTCATAGTAATAAAATTGCTGAAGGTATCAAAGATTTAAATTTACAAATGACAGATAATGGCATTAATATCATTGATATTGGTGGCTTAGATGATAATGGTATAGGGACATCTTTTGATCGTATTCTTTCAGTGATAAATGAATTAGATGACGATGCAATATGTTTTTATGATATAGGATCTGCTGGGATGAACCTTGATATGGCAATCGAAATGTATGAAGGCTCTCATCGTATTGAAAAAATGGAGGCGCCCGTCGTAGAAGGTAGTTTTATCGCGAGTGTGGCACTTAAATCGAATATGACGATGGATGAAACTATCGCAGAAGTCAAAGAACAATTAAAAAATGATTAAGTGAATATATTATGAGGTCAAAGATGTGTAGAGGTCTTTGTCCTCTTTTTTTATTAATTTAAACTGCAGTGATTGAATGTCAATGTTCATAGTGGTTTTATATAATAAATAAATTATCTTTCAAGTTTTTTGAAATACACATTATAAATGAAAACTAAAATAAAAATTACTATAATATAGCAATAGAAAGGATTAAAAAGATGGCTAGAAAATATAATGCGATTAAATACGTCATTAAGAAAAATAATGACGATCTTGAATTATATGGATTAAGATTGTATGAGTTTAATATAAAGGATGGAAAAGCTATAAATATTAGCCAACCGATTTTTGTGAATAGAGATATTTTAATTGATAAAATACAAGATGGTGAAGCATTTACTCGTGCCTTTAGAGTAAGTCAAAATGATTATTATGCAGGCCAATCGATTGCTCTATCGGTTAATAAGCATGGATATATTAATAATAATTTTGAGGTTTCGCGAGATGTGATTAGAAACGTTGAAGAAAGTATCTTAGATTATAAATAAAGTCATCAGTTATAGAAAAGCGTTAAATTAAAAAGGAAGTATAGTACTCCCTTTTTAATTTAATATATAAGTGACTTATTTTTTTAATAAAATTTTAATTCCTCTGATAATGTTGAGGATATATAATATTAAAGCAATTAAAAAGAACACAATAGCAATGATTAAAGCAATAACAAATATTAATAATTGATGATCGAATGGTTTATCAAAGACCTCTTTTGAAAAAATAAATGCCGCTCTACCTATAAAAAAACTGATCCACGTTATAACATGGTTCGGTACTGACCCCCTTAAACGGGAACTTAATAAAA
>NZ_KV826360.1:0-342 GCF_001835895.1 Staphylococcus sp. HMSC034C12
CATCTGCCTTACAAGCAGAGGGTCGGCGGTTCGATCCCGTCATTCTCCACCATTCAATTTAATAGCCGGCCTAGCTCAATTGGTAGAGCAACTGACTTGTAATCAGTAGGTTGGGGGTTCAAGTCCTCTGGCCGGCACCATCTAAGAGCCATTAGCTCAGTTGGTAGAGCATCTGACTTTTAATCAGAGGGTCAGAGGTTCGAATCCTCTATGGCTCACATGTATACGCGGGTGTGGCGGAATTGGCAGACGCACTAGACTTAGGATCTAGCGCCTTACGGCGTGGGGGTTCGACTCCCTTCACCCGCATATGCGGAAGTAGTTCAGTGGTAGAACACCACC
>NZ_KV826360.1:442-12346 GCF_001835895.1 Staphylococcus sp. HMSC034C12
GGTGAGAGATCACCGTACCGGTTCGATTCCGGTCTTCGGCATTATTATTTTGCGCCCGTAGCTCAATTGGATAGAGCGTTTGACTACGGATCAAAAGGTTATGGGTTCGACTCCTATCGGGCGCGTTCTCTTACGGGAAGTAGCTCAGCTTGGTAGAGCACTTGGTTTGGGACCAAGGGGTCGCAGGTTCGAATCCTGTCTTCCCGATAGGAAATTTAAAATTTATTATGGGGGCTTAGCTCAGCTGGGAGAGCGCCTGCTTTGCACGCAGGAGGTCAGCGGTTCGATCCCGCTAGTCTCCACCATTTAAATCATTTACAAACTATATAACGGCGGTGTAGCTCAGCTGGCTAGAGCGTACGGTTCATACCCGTGAGGTCGGGGGTTCGATCCCCTCCACCGCCACTAATTATTAGTTGTAGAATTAAAATTTGGACCTTTAGCTCAGTTGGTTAGAGCTAACGGCTCATAACCGTTCGGTCGCAGGTTCGAGTCCTGCAAGGTCCATATAATTTTGGAGGAATACCCAAGTCCGGCTGAAGGGATCGGTCTTGAAAACCGACAGGAGCTTAACGGCTCGCGGGGGTTCGAATCCCTCTTCCTCCGTATTTGGTCTCGTAGTGTAGCGGTTAACACGCCTGCCTGTCACGCAGGAGATCGCGGGTTCGATTCCCGTCGAGACCGCCATCTAATAATTTAATAGCAATTTACCTATAAAATGTGGAGGAATACCCAAGTCCGGCTGAAGGGATCGGTCTTGAAAACCGACAGGGCCTTAACGGGCCGCGGGGGTTCGAATCCCTCTTCCTCCGCCATTTTTATTATCGCGGGATGGAGCAGTTCGGTAGCTCGTCGGGCTCATAACCCGAAGGTCGGTGGTTCAAATCCGCCTCCCGCAATTTATTTTGGTCTCGTAGTGTAGCGGTTAACACGCCTGCCTGTCACGCAGGAGATCGCGGGTTCGATTCCCGTCGAGACCGCCATTTAATCATTTTAATATATATGGTTCAGTAGCTCAGTTGGTAGAGCAATGGATTGAAGCTCCATGTGTCGGCAGTTCGACTCTGTCCTGAACCATTTCTTGCCGGCCTAGCTCAATTGGTAGAGCAACTGACTTGTAATCAGTAGGTTGGGGGTTCAAGTCCTCTGGCCGGCACCATCTTAACGGAGGGGTAGCGAAGTGGCTAAACGCGGCGGACTGTAAATCCGCTCCTTCGGGTTCGGCAGTTCGAATCTGCCCCCCTCCACCATCATAAATAGGGACATAGTTCAACGGTAGAATAGAGGTCTCCAAAACCTTTGATGTGGGTTCGATTCCTACTGTCCCTGCCATGGCGGTTGTGGCGAAGTGGTTAACGCATCGGATTGTGGTTCCGACACTCGTGGGTTCGATTCCCATCAACCGCCCTTTATTATTAATGGGCTATAGCCAAGCGGTAAGGCAACGGACTTTGACTCCGTCACGCGCTGGTTCGAATCCAGCTAGCCCAGCCATAAGAGCCATTAGCTCAGTTGGTAGAGCATCTGACTTTTAATCAGAGGGTCAGAGGTTCGAATCCTCTATGGCTCACTTTAAGCACTCCTTAATGGAGTGCTTTTTTATTACCCATTTTTAGTAGTGATTTTCATGAAAAAATTTATAAGTATGACTTTCATAGTATGACAGTTACACCTTTCATTGGTATAATTATGAGTATGAAAGTTATAGACGGAGGAGAGATTATGGATTTTTCCAACTTTTTTAATAATCTTAGTACTTTGAAGATTATTACAAGTATATTAGATATACTTATTGTCTGGTATGTCCTTTATCTTCTCATTACTGTATTTAAAGGAACTAAAGCAATTCAATTGCTTAAAGGTATATTATTTATAGTTATTGGACAACAAGTAAGTAAACTTCTCAATTTAACTGCTACCTCAAAGTTATTTGATATTGTGATTCAATGGGGCGTTTTAGCTTTAATTGTGATATTCCAACCAGAAATTAGACGAGCACTTGAGCAATTAGGGCGAGGGAGCCTATTTAAACGCTATACTAATACTTACAGTCATGATGAAGAAAAATTAATCCAATCTGTATCAAAGGCTGTTCAGTATATGGCTAAAAGACGAATTGGAGCATTAATTGTTTTTGAAAAGGAAACTGGATTGCAAGACTATATTGAAACTGGTATATCAATGAATTCTGCAATATCTCAAGAATTATTGATAAATGTTTTTATACCTAATACACCATTACATGATGGGGCTATGATTATTCAAAACACTAAAATTGCTAGTGCTGCATGTTATTTACCACTTTCAGATAGTAATAAAATTTCTAAAAGTTTAGGTACAAGACATAGGGCAGCCGTAGGAATTTCTGAAGTTTCGGACTCATTTACTGTGGTAGTATCTGAAGAAACCGGTTCAATATCAGTTACTTTCGATGGTAAATTAAGACGTGATGTTTCTGATGAAGTATTCGAAGAGTTATTAGCTGAACATTGGTTTGGAACTCGCGCTCAAAAGAAGGGTGTGAAATAGCATGTTAGAAAGTAAGTGGGGATTAAGATTTTTTGCCTTAATATTAGCGATCTTTTTTTATCTTTCTGTTAATAATGTGTTTGGCAATATTTTTAACAATGATAATCTAGCTCAGAATTCTTCTAAAACAATTGAAGATGTACCTGTAGAAATTCTTTATAATACCAAAAATTTACATGTTACTAAATCACCAGATACTGTTGATGTTACTATTTCAGGACCACAATCAAAGTTATTGAAAATAGAAAGTTCAGACGATATCAAGGTCACAGTTAATTTATCTAATGCTAAATCTGGAAATTATAAAGAAGATTATATTGTTAAAGGATTAAGTAACGATATTAGTTATAATGTTAAACCTAAACACGCTTATATCACCTTGGAGGATAAAGATACTAAAACAATGCATGTTCAGCCTGATATTTCACAAAACAATATAAATTCAAATTATAAAGTAAGTGAAACTTCTTTGAATAAAGACACTGTTCAAGTTACTGGTGGTAAAAAGCAATTAGACAAAATTGCATATTTAAAAGCGACATTTAAAAATGCGACTAATATCAGTGAGAATACTACTGATGTAGCTGAAATTACTGCATTTGACAAGCAATTGAATAAATTAAACGTTCAAATCAAGCCTAATAATATTAAAATGTCAGTGAAACTTGAACCTTACAGTAAAAAAGTAAAAATTAAAACCGTTAAAAAGGGTTCATTACCTGATGATGAAAGTTTAGATAGCATTAAACTAAATGAGAATGAAGTAGAAATTTATGGTAATAAAGATGATTTGAAGGATATTAATGACATAGAAGCCGATGTCAATTTAGATGATATCACTGAATCGACTGATAAAACACTTCAACTCAAGATACCTAAACAGGTTAAGAAATCTGAATTTAATGAAGTCACAGCACATGTCAATTTAAAATAGTAAACTAGATAATAAAGGAGTAATGAAAATGGGAAAATATTTTGGAACAGATGGTGTAAGGGGAGTAGCTAATAAAGAATTAACACCTGAATTAGCGTTTAAACTAGGTCGCTATGGTGGTTATGTATTAGCACATAATGAAGGAGAGAAACATCCTAGAGTTTTAGTTGGTAGAGATACTCGTGTGTCTGGTGAAATGTTAGAATCAGCTTTAATCGCTGGATTAGCATCAATAGGTGCAGAAGTAATGAGATTAGGAGTTATTTCTACTCCAGGTGTTGCATATTTAACACGTGAAATGGGAGCACAATTAGGAGTAATGATTTCTGCATCTCATAATCCTGTAGCTGATAATGGTATTAAGTTCTTTGGTGCTGATGGTTTTAAACTTTCAGATAAGCAGGAAGAAGAAATTGAACAATTATTAGATCAAGAACAACCTGACTTACCACGTCCAGCAGGCAAAGACATTATGCATTTTTCAGATTATTATGAAGGTGCACAAAAATACTTAAGTTATCTTAAATCTACAATTGATATAAATTTAGATGGACTTAAAATTACTTTAGATGGGGCGAATGGATCAACTTCTTCACTTGCGCCTTTCTTATTTGGTGATTTAGAGGCAACGACAGTTACAATTGGTTGTAATCCAGATGGATACAATATTAATGATGAATGTGGGTCTACTCATCCTGAACATTTAGCTGAAAAAGTTGTAGAAACTGAAAGTGATTTTGGTTTAGCTTTTGATGGAGATGGAGATCGTTTAATTGCTGTTGATGAAAAGGGTAACATCATTGATGGTGACCAAATTATGTTTATTATTGGTCAAGACATGCATAAAAATCATGAATTAAATAATAATATGATTGTATCTACTGTAATGAGTAATTTAGGGTTTTATAAAGCTCTTGAAACAGAAGGCATTCAATCAAATAAAACAAAAGTTGGAGATAGATATGTCGTTGAAGAAATGAGACGAGGCCGTTATAATTTAGGCGGAGAACAATCTGGACATATAGTAATGATGGACTATAACACGACTGGTGATGGACTACTAACTGGCGTACAACTTGCAGCTATTATTAAATCAAGTGGTAAAACTTTAAGTGAGTTAGCAGCCCAAATGAAAAAGTATCCACAATCATTAATCAATGTAAAAGTAACAGATAAACATCATGTATCTGAAAATGAAGACGTTAAAGCTGTTATGAATGAAGTTGAGAATGAAATGAATGGTGAAGGAAGAATATTAGTTAGACCTTCAGGAACTGAACCATTAGTAAGAGTAATGGTTGAGGCAGCTACAAATGAAGATGCTGAACGTTATGCTCAAACAATTGCTGATAAAGTAAAAGAAAAAATGGGATTAAATTAAAGTACCATTTAAAAACAAGAATACACTCTCTTTAAAGTTAAAGATTTAGAACTGAAAACTTTAAAGAGAGTATTTTTTTAGCAAAAAATATAAATTAAATATCAAATTATGACTATAAGTTTATGAATTAAATATAATAATATTTGCAAATAATTATTAGAAAAGGGTAAAATAGAGAGTATTGGAAGAAAGGAGGATAGATGTAATAAAAATAAAATAAAGCGCCTGGACAAATAATTAAAATGTTAACCATTTAGTATTAATTAAGAGAATGCTAATAGACATATTAATTATATTGTAGACGAGGAGAATAGTTATCGATATAATCGGCGGATGCTATTCCGGATGTGGCACATTCGTTAGCTTATTATTTAAAACATATAGGTAACTAGATGTACAAATATAATAAGAACGCCAAATAGAAAACATAGAAATATGATGTTTAGAATCCAATACAATAAAACGAGCAATGTCTAATTAAAAAATTTTATATAACAGATAAAATTATCATATGACTATGTAATGGAGGAAAAAGAAATATGTGCGGAATTGTTGGATATATTGGCTTTGATAATGCCAAAGAATTATTACTATCTGGTTTAGAAAAATTAGAGTATAGAGGATATGATTCAGCAGGAATTGCTGTTGTCAATGATGAAGGGACTACTGTATTTAAGGAAAAAGGTCGTATTGCAGAATTAAGAAAAGTAGCAGATAGCAATGACATTGATGGTCACATTGGTATTGGTCATACTCGATGGGCTACTCATGGGGTACCTAGTCATATTAATTCACATCCTCATCAATCAAATAATGGACGTTTCACTTTAGTGCATAATGGTGTAATTGAAAATTATGAAGAACTAAAAAGCGAATACTTATCAGATGTAACGTTTAAATCAGAAACTGATACAGAAGTTATCGTTCAATTAGTAGAATATTTTTCAAATAAAGGTTTAGAAACTGAAGAAGCATTCACTAAAGCAGTATCTTTATTAGATGGATCGTATGCTTTAGGTATGTTAGATTCTGAGGATGAAGACACTATTTATGTAGCTAAAAATAAATCACCTTTACTTGTTGGTATTGGTGACGACTTTAATGTTATTGCTTCAGATGCATTAGCAATGATTAAAGTTACAAATCAATATAAAGAAATTCACGATCATGAAATTGTTATTGTTAAAAAAGAAAGTGTAACAATTAAAGATAAAGATGGAAATATTCAAGATCGCCCAACGTATACTGCTCAAATAGATGCATCAGATGCTGAAAAAGGTATTTATGATCACTATATGTTAAAAGAAATTAATGAACAGCCAGCAGTAATGCGTCGTATTATTCAAGAATACGAAGATGAAAATGGAGATTTAAATATTGATTCTGAAATTATTAAAGATGTATCGAATGCAGATCGCATTTATATTATTGCTGCAGGAACAAGTTATCATGCTGGTTTAGTTGGTAAAGAATACCTTGAAAAACTATCTGGAGTGCCAACTGAAGTTCATGTGGCATCAGAATTTGTTTATAACATGCCATTATTATCTGAAAAACCTTTATTTATTTATATCTCTCAATCAGGAGAAACAGCTGATAGCCGTGCAGTATTGGTTGAAACAAATAAATTAGGCCATAAGTCTTTAACAATTACAAATGTAGCAGGTTCAACGTTATCTCGTGAAGCTGATCATACGTTATTATTACACGCAGGACCTGAAATTGCTGTTGCATCAACTAAAGCTTATACAGCTCAAATTGCTGTATTATCAATTCTTTCTCAAGTTGTAGCTAAAGCACATGGACGCAATAACGGTATTGACTTATTAAGAGAATTAGCAAAAGTAACAACTGCAATTGAAACGATTGTAGATGATGCACCAGTAATGGAAAAAATTACTAAAGAATTCTTAGAAACGACTAGAAATGCTTTCTTTATTGGTCGTGCGATGGATTACAATGTAAGTTTAGAAGGAGCATTAAAACTTAAAGAAATTTCATATATTCAAGCTGAAGGATTTGCTGGTGGAGAGTTAAAACACGGTACTATTGCTTTAATTGAAGATGATACGCCAGTCATTGCGTTAGCTACGCAAGAAAATGTGAATTTATCAATTCGTGGTAATGTTAAAGAAGTAGTAGCACGTGGCGCTAAACCTTGTATTATTTCAATGGAAGGTTTAGAAAAAGATGGAGACACATATGTGATTCCTCACGTACACGAATTATTAACGCCTTTAGTATCAGTAGTAGCGCTACAATTAATCGCATATTATGCAGCTTTACACAGAGGATTAGATGTTGACAAACCTCGTAACTTAGCTAAATCAGTTACAGTTGAATAATTCAAAAAGCTGGGACATGGATGACATGTCTCAGTTTTTTATTTGATTTGTTAAATAATCAGAATCATCATACAATTATTTTAAGTAGAGGTGATCATAAAACATATCTATAAAAAGAAACACGGAAAAACAATCATTAATGATTTAAATTGGCAGATTGAAGCGGGAGATAATTGGATTCTTTATGGGTTGAATGGTGCAGGAAAAACAACACTATTAAATATCATGAATGCTTATGAAAGTGTATCTCAGGGTGAAATAGAATTGTTTGAAATGATACCAGGTAAAAAAGGATATTCTGCAGAAAACGTTCGTCAACATATTGGATTTGTTTCGCATAGTTTATTAGAAAAATTTCAAGACGGTGAGAAAGTGATTGATGTCGTATTAAGTGGCATATTTAAATCTATCGGTCTATATAAAGAATATTCTGATGAACATACTAAAGAAGCAGAAAAATTATTAAATTTAGTAGGAATGTTATCATATAAAGATCAATATTTAGGATATCTCTCAACAGGACAAAAACAAAAAGTAATGATTGCTCGCGCGCTTATACATCAACCTGATGTACTTATTCTTGATGAACCAGCATCAGGATTAGACTTTTTGGCTAGAGAACAGTTATTATATTTATTAGAAAATTTAAATAAGACATACGCTCATTTGACGATGATTTACGTGACTCATGTCATAGAGGAAATTATTCCTTTATTTAGTAAGATATTTTTATTAAAAGAGGGTAGTTGTTTTGATAAAGGAATAACAAAAGATATTTTAACTGATTCAATTATGTCTAAATTTTTTAATAACCAAATTGAAGTTATTCAATATAGAAATCGATATCATCTTTATATAAAACATAATTGAGTTTGCACTTTGGTTAAATAAATGTCACAATTTTAAGAAAGAGTTAGATGGAGGGTATCACGATGGCATTAGAAAATATTAAAGCAATATTCTTAGATATGGATGGAACACTATTGCATGAAGATAATAAAGCGACTGTAAAAACAAAAGAAGTAATTGATCAGTTAAGAGAAAAAAATTATAAGGTATTTCTAGCAACAGGACGTTCTTATTCTGAAATTCATAGTCTAGTACCAAAAGGTTTTAAAGTAGATGGTATGATTAGTTCTAATGGAACAAGAGGCGATATTGAAGATACAATTTTATTTAAACATAGTTTGACAATAGATAGTGTAAAAAAAATAGTGCAACTAGCTCAACAACAACACATTTATTATGAAGTTTTTCCTTTTGAAGGAGATAGAATTTCATTAATTGAAGATCAATCATGGATGGAAGATATGATTGATAGTGAACGTCCACAAAATGAAGTGAGTGAAAGTGAATGGAAATCACGTCGAGATGCCATGAATGGTAAAATTAATTGGAGAAAAGATATTCCAAATGACGACTATTCTAAAATTTATCTATTCAACAAAAAGTTAAATAAAATTAAAACGTTTAGAGATGAGTTAATACAAAATAAAGTGTTATTAAATATTAGCGTATCTAATTCTTCAAGATTTAATGCTGAGACGATGGCTTATCAAGTGGATAAAGGTACTGGAATTAAAGAAATGATAGATCATTTCGATATTAAACAAGAAGAAACACTTGTTATTGGTGATAGCGATAATGACAGAGCAATGTTTGAATTTGGAGGATACACTGTTTCAATGAAAAATGCACGTCCAGAAATTCAGTCTATCACTGATGATACTACACAATATACAAATGAAGAGGATGGCGCGGCTTTATATTTAGAACAACATCTTTTAAATTAAAAAAAGGTAAGAAAGTAGGAGAAACCTACTTTCTTACCTTTTGTGTTAAATATAATTTATTTATCGTTATTCAAATTTTTTTGATGATTTAAGTCTTCTTTAACATGATTTTTTGTCTCATTAAAAGATGAAGGGTCGTTTTTTAACGCTTCTTTTTTATGATTTTTTTCTTTTCGTTTACTTTTTTTCTTTTCTTTTACAGGTCTATTCACATTCTCACCGCGACGTAAGAAATATTGAACAATACCCATTAGAATTACAAAATATAGAATTAAACGTACAATAATAATAAGCGTTTGAGCAATAATTAAAATCATTTGTGCTACATTTTGGGACATATTTCCGGTTAATACAGTTAATATTGTACCAAGTGGTTGTGTAATGATAATAATGAGTAGGTTAATTAATAAGATAGCTAAAAAGAATTTGAACCAAGTTTTACGTCCATTTTTAATGCCTTTAAAGCCGTCTTTAAAATGACCTATAGCACTTAAGTCATTTTTACGTGCAAATGATACAGTATAATTAATCATTAATATAAAGAAGAACCAATATACGATTGAAAGAATGAATCCCATAATGATAATTAAGATAATTTGTACAGTAAGTAAAATGCCAATAGCGTGATCAGATGTACTTACTGACTGTTGAATAGATGTGAATAATGGTGTTAATGCTTTATTAAATAAAAAGTTTAATCCTAATGTGATTAAATATAATACAGCATAAACAATAATAGTAATAAAAGCTAAAAGAAGACTTTTAACATATTTTCCTTTTTTAAAAGCAAAAAATAAATCAGAAAATTGAACAGCTTCTTTTTCAATGGCTTTAGCCATAATATTAAAAGCCCCCGCAAGTAATTGATAACCTGCAAGTATAAAGAATAATAATCCTAAGACTAGGACGAGTATTATCATAGATAATGACGCGCCAGCTGACTGTTGAAATTGTGCTGCTAGTTGCATCTGCATAAAGTTTTGAACGAAGAAAGTTCTAGCAATCACAAATGCCACAAATACAATAATAAAACTTACTAAACTAAATAGTATTGTTTTTATGAGTTGTGACTTAGCATTTTTAAATGCTAAACTATGAAATTTAAACAAAATAAGCACTCCTTTACGTTAATATAATACACAATATCAGAATTTGTGATTTTTTTAAATTAATATCTAACAATATTATGTTTTAAGTGTTAAAATATGCTAATGATTTAATAATGAAAGGAGACTTTATGGTGAAATTTGCAATTTTAACAGACGTTCATGGTAATTTTGATGCCTTACAAACTGTTTTAGATGATATTGATAATAGAGAAGATATCGATCAAATCTTTAACTTAGGTGATAATATTGGAATTGGTCATGAGACTAATAAAGTATTAGATACGATTTTCGATCGAGATGATATGGAAATTATATCTGGTAATCACGATGAAGCCATTATGTCAATTGTTAATGGTACACCGTATCCAGAAGATTTAAAAAACAAATTTTATGAACACCATCAATGGATTGAAAGTCGAATGGATGAAGATTACTATGATGTATTAAATACACTACCAAGATATTTAGAAAAAACAATTTGTGGGAAAAAATGTTTATTTATACATTATGAAATTGAAAATCAAAGATTAGAAGAGGGTATTGATAAACAACCATTTGAACCTATTGTAGATAATCAAAAAGAAGAAATAGGTAAATTATTTGAAGATAAGGACGCAGATTTTATAGCTTTTGGACATAATCATCAATTACACTTGTATGATGATAATAACAAAACATATTTCAACCCTGGTTCAGTGGGACTTAATAATGGTAAATATGCCGTATATGGAATCGTCACAATTAACGAAAACGAGTTTAGCGTTGAAAGAGTAAAATTACCGTATGACAATGAAGAATTTTTTCAAGGATTTGATGAAAAACATGTACCAGGCAAACAATTTATTTTCGATCATTTTATATAAGTAAAAAAAGTCGAGCAGAAACTAATATGAATTCTGTTCGACTTTTTTACTTATATTGTAAACTGCGGACATTGTTTGTGTAGTCTTAATGATGAGTGTGCTCTTTATGTAATCCAGAGCATAGTACTGAAGTATCATGATCATGTTGTGCTGTTTCTAATTGAATCGTCATATGTTGTATATTTAAGTGAAGCAATTCATGTTCTATTTTTTTAAGAAGTCCTTCACAGTCCTGAACAGACATAGTTTCAGAGACTACTGCATGACAACTTAACGCATTCATATCATTTGAAATAGTCCAAACGTGATAATCATGGACATTATAAATTTCATTATGATTTGTAATTGTACTAATGATTTTATCTAAATTGACGTCACTTGGTGTACCTTCCATTAAAATATTAAGTGACGAACGTGAAATACCGATTGCACTTTTCAATATAATAATGGAAACTAGAATGCTTGCGATAGGATCAGCAATTGTAAAGTTAAATACGTATATAAGAATAGATGCTATAATGGCACCTAATGAACCAAGTAAGTCTCCTAAAACATGAATAAAAGCACCGCGCATATTTAAGTTATGTGACGTATCACCGCTTTTAAACATGATTATTGCAACGATAATATTCACTATAAGTCCAATCACACTAATAATAAACATTTCAGTGGATTGCACTTTAATAGGATTGAAAAATCTTCTAATCGCTTCGATGATAATGACGCCACTAATAATTAATAAAGTTATACCATTAAATAAGGCAGCTAAGACTTCAAAACGCTTGTAACCGAATGTTTTAGTTGAAGTAGCATTTTTCTCTGCATAAATAAATGCGATTAAAGCAACTCCTAGTGAAACAGTATCGCTAAACATATGAAGTCCATCTGATAATAGCGCAAGACTATTAGCGATAAATCCTCCTAAAATTTCAACAATCATAAATAAGCCT